>DODI01000316.1:0-2623 GCA_003509045.1 Planctomycetota bacterium
AAACGCGCGGCCAACCAATGCTGCCGGGCTGAATCAACTTTTCCGCGCGTCCAACGCAAATATTCTGAAAATCAACAGATACAGGCTCTGTGCAATGATGGTGCAAAGCCACATTAACAATATCGGCACATAGGAGTGCCCCACTGAAGAAAACTTCTTCAGACCTAATGAGAATTTTATTCCCACCAGCGAGCCAATGAAAATCTAAAAACCAGCCAGCTGGGCGGGTATTCAGCCACGAATGGGTACGTCCCTGGCAGGCGAGATCGACTGTCGGGAGTTATTGCGGTGAATCCTCGTAGGCGACAACCACAATGCCGTAGCGATCAGCGAGCTCAACCACCCTCTCCTGCTCCAGGATGAGGGTCCCCCCCGCCTTGACGGCCAGGACAGCTCCGCCGGCCTCCTTGAGATTCTCGATCGTATCCGGGCCGATGGTTGGAACGTCAAATCTCATGTCATGATCATCCTTGGGCAGCTTGACAACCGTAAAACCACCCTTTCGACAGAGCTCCCCTGCCCTGAGAATATTTCGATCAGTGCCCTCGAGCCCCTCGACGGCGATCGTCGCCTTCTCCAGGACCGCCACGCTCTGCCCTACATCGAGATCCGCCATCCGCTGAGCAATGTCCCAGCCGAAACGTATGTCTTCGAGATGCCTGGCCTTCGGCTTAACGCGTCCTACCAGCCCTTCCTTGATGAGCAGCTCAGGGCAATACCGGGTTGAATGCGCCACCTTGATACCCTCCCGCTCAAACTCTTCGGCAAAGCTGGTAAGGATCGTCTGGCTCTGACGATCCCGTAAGCTGAAATACCAGATCCTCAGCATACGCCAGTCCGGCAGCAGGGAAAAGATCCGGGCTGGCGTAAAAAGCCGCTCCTTGCGAACCCAGCCGGCCCAGGCGACCTCGCTGATACCATGCCGCCTGAAATACCTAAGGACACGCCCCAGGCGACCGAGACCAAACTCCTTGAAGACAGAGACCTCCGACGCCAACTCTCTGGAAACCTCGTGCTTGATCCCGGCGCAGACAACCTCGATTCCGCTCTGCCGGGCAGCCCTCGCCACGGCGAAGGGAAAAGTCCCTCCACCGGCCAACAGACCGATCCTTACAGGTAACCCTTCTTGCGAACCCTCTTTCGCCTGGATTGGCACTCTCTCATCACTCCTTCGGAAAACTACAGGGCCCTTCAAACTCCCCCCGGCGGCAATAGACTATCAGCACAAACGCCTCATAGCCACCCCGGTCAAGTTCCAGAATTTCCGTGTGGGGGCTTGATGCCTGCCCCACCTCATCTATAAACTCTCCACTTCCACGGTGGTTCACTCCACTGGTGGAATCTTCAGTTCATTGAAAAAAGTGCCCAGGTGGCGGAATTGGCAGACGCGCTAGGTTGAGGGCCTAGTTTCCCTTACAGGAAGTGGAGGTTCGACCCCTCTCCTGGGCACCATTTAATTCAAAGAGGCCGTGTTTGATTCAAACACGGCCTCTTTTTTTCGAGACCTCTCCCTGGGAAACCACCGAGGTGGAGGCGCCGAGCTCTGCGCCAGACTCAGAGCAGCTCCGGCGGAACCACGCCTCCCTGGAGCAGGAAGTTGGGACGCCCGGAGAAATCCTTCACCACCTCCTGGTGCGGATCTATGCCGAGAGCGTGATAGACAATCGCGCAGAAGTCAGCCGGGGTGACCGGCCGCTTGGTGGGATGCTCCGCCTTGCCATTGGTCTCACCGATGACCTGCCCGTGACGATAGCCCCCGCCGGCGAGCAGGATACTCTGCGCCTGCGGCCAGTGATCACGGCCGGCCTTGTCGTTGATCTTCGGAGTTCGGCCGAACTCACCGGCAGATATAACCAGGGTGTCATCGAGCAGCCCTCGCTGTGAGAGATCCTCAATCAGCACCCCAAGAGCGCGGTCATGCCGCGGCAATTTATCATCCAGGGCCTTCTTGATATTTCCATGGTCATCCCAATAGCCCGTATTCAGGGTGACAAAGCGAACACCCGCCTCAATGAGGCGGCGGGCCATCAGGGCCTGCTCTCCCCAGCCCGGGCCGTAGCGCTCGCGGGTCTGCTTATCCTCGAGCGAAACATCAAAGGCCGCCCGGGCCTTACCGGAGGTGACGATGTCCACTGCCTCCTGCAGCATGCTGTCCATACCGTGAAAGGCGCCGGACTTGTCGATATCACTGCGCAGAGCATCAAGTCGTTTCATCAGGGAGACGCGAGCTGAAATCTTCTCGGTGGTAAGTCCATTGAGCAGCTTGAGACTCGAGGCCCTGGCCGTTGGAAGCATCCCCGCCTCATTACCGTAGCTGTAGCTGCCGGTCCTGAAAGGATTGCAGGCAACCCCCAGGTAAGAGGCGCCGTGAAAGCCGAAGCCTCCATCGTTCATGTTCACATAGGCTGGCACGCCCTTCTCATGGGAGCCTCGAAGATGCGCGCTGATCGCGCCCATGGAGGGATTCCTGGCCTTCCGATCGGACCCGGTCGCGCCGAGGTAGCCGGTAAGAAGCCAATGCGCCGCGGCCCAATGATCACCGTTGTTGTGGGTAAAGCTCCTGATCACCGAGGTCCGGTCCATGATCCTGGCATGAAATGGCATCTTGTCGCAGATCCGAAGG
>DODI01000055.1:0-3781 GCA_003509045.1 Planctomycetota bacterium
CGGCAACGCCAACTCCCACGATCCACGAAATCTGCCGATCGTGCTGGCAGGCGGCGGCTTCAGGCATGGCAGCTACGTCGCCCGCAAGAAGGGAGACACCGCTCCCCTGTGCAATCTCTTCGTCTCGATGCTGAACAAGATGGGGCTGGAAACGGAATCCTTCGCGCAAAGCAACGGCGCCCTGAGCTGGTAGGATGGGGGGGACTCGCTCCATACGCCGTTCCTGCTGTTAAGAGGCCATTCATGACTGGTTTTAAACGTCAAAACCCGGCTGCAGCACCGGTTTTTCTCACAGTGTTCCTCGTCCTGGTGCTCCTTGGTGGAGCTCTTGGTGCCCAGAACCTGCCCGACGATATTGATATTACGCAATCGCCTGACGGGATCGTGGCGCTTCCGGCCAGGGTCCATTCCGTCTTTCGGTCGACCTTTGACCGCTACACCAAGATCATCGCTCCCAACGGCGGCGCCATTCACTTCCTGCTGCAGAGCCAGGTCACCAACGAGATGGGGGTGCGCGCCCGGGAGATCCTGCGTTTCTACATCACCGATGCGCCGGGAAGCGAGTTCGGCGCCGACAAGACCGCGGTGGCCAACTCGATGGCGAATCTCGATGCGACGCTGGTCTATTTCAACTCGGAGTCGGCGGCCGAGAGAGCCATCGAGGGGCGTCTCGGCAAGGCAGACCTTTTCTTCCAGGATCTCTACGCCTCGGAGTCGGTGGTGGAGGGAAGCCGGGATTACGTCAACAACACGCTGCGCGATGCGACGCTCGAGGAGGTCTTCCACCTGGTGCATGGTGCCGGGATCCAGCCGACGCTGCCGGCCTTCCATTCACGGATCACCGCCGCCACCAACGCGGCCATCGCCGCGGGGATCTACGATCCTCCTCCAAGCCGCGAGCTGCCCCGGGCTGACCGCCCCTTCGAGTACATCATCAGCATCATCGATGTCTACTACGGCATGTGGGCCCACGACCGCGACGGCGATTCGTTTGGCGGAGAGTACCGCTACAACACGCGCGCGGAGATCGAGGCGGGAGACCCGTCCGGGGTGGCGGCAATGCTCGCCTTCCTGCCGCCCTACCTCGAGGCGTCCCTGACCGTCACCGGATCCTGGAACAGCGAGTTTACCCTCACTCGCAATCCGGCTGTTCCATACACCCACAAGTCGCAGTACCTCACCAATGTCCGGCTGAGTGGAACCCGTAACGCCAGCCTCACCGGCAATTCCCTCGACAACACTCTCGCCGGCAACTCCGGCAACAACCGTATCGATGGGGGAGGGGGCATGGATTCGGTCCTTTTCAGCGGCCAGTCATCCGAATACGCCGTAACGACCAGGGCCGGCGTTATCGAGGTAAGCGATACGGTCCGGGGCAGGGATGGAACGGATCGGCTGAGCGCGGTGGAGAGGCTCGTCTTCACCGACCGGGTTGTTGATCCCACCGCCGCCGCGATTTTTCTTCGCGGCGATGGAAATGATGATGGAACCATCGACCTGACCGATGGAGTCTATATCCTGAACTATCTTTTCCTCGGCGGAGATTCGCCGGGTTGCATGGATTCCGTGGATGCGGACGATAATGGATTGGTCCAGCTGACCGATGGGGTCTTCATCCTGAATTTCCTTTTTCTCGGCGGAGCGGTTCCGCCGGCGCCCTATCCCGGCTGCGGGACGGATGATAGAGACGGCACGCCCGGCTGCAAATTGCCGGCCGGTAATTGCGAATAAAGCGAGGCGTTATGAAGAAGTCATTGGCGATCATGGCAGCGATTCTGCTGGCGACAGGTGTCGGCCGAGCCAGGGCGGAGACCTTCACCGGGGCGATCAGTACCGACTGGCACACTAGCGGCAACTGGTCCGGCGGGCGGGTCCCCAACCTCACCGGCGTCAACGGCGCCAACATCACCAATGGCCGGACGGCGGATGTTACCCGCGACACCGGCTTCCATGGTGATTTCGACATGTCCAACGCCACGGTGAACATCCTTAACGGAGCCCACCTGGCCTTCCACTCCAACTCCTGGTGGGGCCGCCCCGGGACCTACAGCCGGATCAACATCATCGACTCCACCCTGGACCAGGCCTTCGGAGCGAACGCTCACTTCGGCATGGGCAATAACGGGACAGCCGAGATGACCCTCGACAATGGAGTCTTCATCAACAACGACACCATCAAGAACGGCAATGACAACTCTCGCATGATCATCAACATGCTCAATGACAGCGTGATCGACGGCTCCATGCTCTACCTGCGCCATGAGAACCCGAGCAGGTCCGGCATCATTCGGGGCACGGGGACCATCACCCTGTCGCAGAAGGCGAGGCCCGGCAATCCAGGCGACACGAGAGCCGGCCAGATGCGCAACAATGGCCGGGTGGAGGCCATCGGCGGCCTGCTGGCCATCACCAGCTTCGGCCCAGGCGGTCTTCTCGATGACAACGACTGGCCGGTGAGGATGAACGATGGAAACTACGCCGGTTGGTACGCGTCCGACGGCGGCGAGCTGAGCCTTGCCGCCCTGGCCTGGAATGGCTCGCGGGTCAATTGGGGTGAGCCCTCTGCCGATTCGACGGTCAACGTCATCAACAGTCTTGGTCTCTTCAACGCGGCCAATCCAGCCGGTCGTCTCGGCGGCTCGCTGCTGGCCGTCGACAACGGCTCGGTGCAGCCGGGGTTGACCAACGCGGTGGCTGTCTGGGACCTGTCGGGCGCGACGTTCAGCTCGGCCGATCTCGAGATCGCCTTCGACTGGCCCGCGGCGGGCGGCCTGGGCGTCGCCGAGGCCGACCTCAAGCTCTTCCAGTTCATCGACGGAGGCTGGAGAGATCTCGGCGCCGCCATCAACCGGGGACGACGTATCATCACGGCCAGGGGGCTTACCTCCCTCTCGCAGCTTGCTGTGGCCGAGGGAGCCGGCCCCGCTCCTGTCCCGGTTCCGGATTTTATCCGCGGAGACTCGGATGAAAACGGCTCAGTCCAGCTGACCGATGGGATCCAGATCCTGAACTTCCTCTTTCTCGGCGGCGATTCGCCGAGTTGCCTCGATGCCGCGGATGTCGACAACAACGGCTCGATCCAGATGACCGACGGAATCTACCTGCTGAACTTTCTCTTCCTCGGCGGCGCTCCTCCGGCGGAGCCTTTCAATGGCTGCGGAGCGGACCCCTCCGAACCCGCCGACAAGCTCGCCTGCGAGAGCTTCGCCTCCTGTCCCTGAGATGGTTTTTTAAGACCGAAGCGTTTGCAGGCGGAGCCGTATCCGAATACCCTTCGTTCGGAGGTGTTTACCATCATGCGAAAGACAACGCTGGCCATCGGGCTGTTCGTTTTCTTCTCGTCAGGGCTGCAGCTTGGAGCCGAGGAGCAGGACGCGGCGGACGGGCATCCCAGGCCGTCCTATGAACAATACTCCGGCGAGGAGATAGATGTGCTCGCCGCGGCGGTTCGAAAGAGCCGGCCGACGATGCATCGGGGGGGCTGGGAGTGGGACCGCCTCCTGTCACGGTTTATCGACGGAGGGCGCAGGCAGAAGAACGAGCTCAAAATCATCCAGGCGTACTTCCTCAGCATCCTCGACCGCTACCGGGAATCGAAGCAGGCCGAAAAAGGCCCCATCCTGACCCTCTTCTATAATCACCGGTCCTGGGGCAGCGGCGGCCGCATGCGGATCTTTGCCGAGCTGGTTCGCCAGGGCCTGCTCACCGCGGGTGAACAGGCTGAGTTCCGGGGGCTCGTCAGCCACAGCCTGCTGGCGAACTTTCCGGACTACTCCAGGCT
>DODI01000112.1:0-4653 GCA_003509045.1 Planctomycetota bacterium
CGCTGGGTCAGGGGATCGTATTTGTGATCGTGGCAGCGCGCGCATTCGAAGGTCAACCCGAGGAACGCGGTGGCGAAGGTGTGGGTCCGGTCAGCGACGTATTCAACCCGGAATTCTTCGGGCGTGCTGCCGCCCTCGACCTTCTGGGAATGGAGACGGTTGAAGGTCGTGGGGAGAATCTCTTCGTCTCCTGCCCCTGGGAGCAGATCTCCTGCCAGCTGGAGCTCGAGGAAGCGATCGTAGGAGATGCCCTCATTGAAGGCATTCACCACCCAGTCCCTCCACGGCCACACGAATCGGTCCCGGTCCACCTGGTAGCCGTAGGTGTCCGAGTAGCGGGCGACATCGAGCCAGTCCGAGGTCATCCTCTCGCCATAGGATGCTGATGAGAGGAGCCGGTCGACCAGCTTCTCATAGGCTTCTGGATGATCGTCTTCGATGAAGGCGTCAATTTCGGAGAGAGTGGGTGGGAGCCCGGTCAGGTCAAGGGTAAGTCTGCGGATCAGCTTTTCCCGGCTGGCCTCGGGCGCGGGCTTCAGTCCCTCCTCCCGCAGTCTGCTGCGGATAAAGTTGTCGATGGCGTTGCGCGCTCCGGCTGACTCAGCCAGGTCTGGGATGGGGGTCTTCTCGAGCGACCGGAAAGACCAATGTCCACTCCAGGCGCCTCCCTGTTCAATCCAGGAGCGGATCAGCTCCACCTCATTTTTTTTCAGCTGGAGCTTGGACTTTGGCGGCGGCATTCGCTCCCGGGACTTCTGTGCGGTGATCCTCTTGTAGAGCTCGCTCTCGCCAGGTTTGCCTCCGACGACCGGCCGGGCTCCATCGTGGTCGGAGTAGAGTCCGTCCCTTAGATCGAGCCGCAGGTCGGCCTTGCGTTTTTTCTCATCCGGTCCGTGGCAGGGATAGCAGTTGTTGGAGAGAATCGGGCGAATGTCACGGTTGAAGTCGATTCGTTTCGCCGGTGACTCGGCCCGGGATTCCGCGGGCAGCAGGCACCAGACGACCAGGAGAAGGGCCGGAATTCGTATCTCTGGGTCGTTCATGTGGTGCTCTCTATTGCAGGCAGGTAAGTTTCCAGGGCGCCTGGGTCGAGCCAGGCTGACCGCACGATTTTCCACCAGCCGGCCCGTCAATTCCATATTTACCGGGTCCCGACCGCCGATTCATTCTACATCCGGGGGAGGGAAGATTTCTTTAAGCCTGTGGTGGCGATAGTGGAATATTTTCTCGACGTCGCGTTTCACCAGGAGCCGATTGATGATGGCCCCGCCCAGCACGGCGTATTCGATCCGGTCGCGGGCGAGGGTCCCTTTTTCGTGTTCGATGAAGGTGTGCTCGTGAACCCATCTTCGATAGGGTCCCTTCACCTGCTCGTCGACAAACCTGTGCGGGGGCTCCCAGGCTGTGATCTTTGAGCGCCATCGGATCGGAAGCATCCGGATGCGCAGCTTGTAGTCGATGAAGGTCCCCTCCTTCATTTCAATCGGCAGCTCGGTGAGAATGTTGAAATGAAGCCAGGGGGGAGTCAGCTCGTCCAGGTTCTCCGCCCGGGAGAAAAAGGGAAAGATTTCCGCAGGTGAACGAGGCAGCAGGAGCTCTCGCTCGAGAACATGGATTTTCATTCGATTTTGGAGCCTGCCTGAAGAGATGAGAGCCCTGCCCTTGTTTCATTTCCCCGCGGGCTGGCACGGGACTACAGGGGCCTTCTTCTTTTTCTCGGTAGGTTTTTTTGTAAAGAGGGCGGTGGCGGGTAGAGCCTGTTTCTTGATGTCGGGACCCTCCCATGAGACTGCGAATTTTTCATCGCCTGTGGCCTCGAAGAAGTTGGCCGTAAACGGATAGAAGCCGGCTTTCAGCTTGATGGTCCCGGATGCTTCTGAGTAGGCGTGCAGCCCGTCGTTTTGAACAAGGAGCCTGTCTCCGACCAGGATGCTGCTCCCATCGTCAGAGCCCGCGTAGAAGGTATAGATTCCATCTTTCGGGATCCTGACAAAGCCGCGAAAGCGCAATCCGAAATACTCTTTACCGGCGAGACCCGCGGGTATGGAGAGGGAGTCGGCTCTTCCGGTTCCGGACGCCTTCAGCTTGTCGAAATCGGGAAGGCTGCTCCAGTTGCCCTCGTAGACATCGAGGTCGAGCCCGCCGGGTTCTCCAGGCGGTTTCTCCAGCGCGATGACCGAAAGCAATGGGGCCAGCTTCAGAAGGACGGCCGCGCTTTTTTTTCCTCTCAATATGGAAATCGGAAGTTCCTCGCCGGCGGCTCTGTCCATGAGGGCCAGATGAAACTCGAACCCGCTGGTTATTTTCTGCCCGGCTGCGCCAGTGATGAGGTCGCCGGGCTGCAGGCCCTCTCTCGCGGCGGGCGAATTCGGAGCGACCCGGGTGATCTTCGCCCCGGGCTCCAGCATGTCAATCTCGAGTCCGAGCAGGAAGCCATTGAGGTTCTCGGCATTGATGAGCCGGGGGAATCTATTACGAATGTGGTCGATCGTTATGGCGAAATTCAGGTTCTGTCCATTGTCGTGCTGGGAAGTGATGACCCCGATAATCTCGCCGAGGGCATTGATGAGGGCGCTGCCGGAGCTGCCGCCGCTGATCGGCGCTGTGGTCTGGATGACCGAGGGTAGAAAGGACGCCTTGGTGGAGGTGGAGCGCTGCAGGCCGCTGACGATGCCGGTCGAGACCGAGTGGGCCAGTCCGTTGGGGTTTCCGATGACGAGCGTAGGTTCTCCAAGGACCAGGTCGTGGCTTCGCCCAAGCGACAGGAAGGGGAGAGGCTTGCCGGTCTCTATTTTGAGGATGGCAATGTCCTCTGCCGGCAGGCGCGCCAGGATCTTGAAGATATACTGGCTTCCATCGGCGAAGAGGGCGAGGCCCTGCGGGCGGTCCTTGTTGTTTGCCACGGTCATGATGACATGGTCATTGGTCAGGATGTAACCCGCTGGATGGATCACGGCGCCGCTGCCGGCCGCGAAATTAACCAATCCCTTTGGGCCGCCAGGTTGAAAGTTGCGCAGGGCGACGATCGACGGCATGACGCGCTTGATCAGGTGGACCGTCGGGTTGTCGCGTTCAGGGGGCAGGGGAGCCGTTTTTTTCTCCTCTTCGTCTGCAGGCATCGAGCCGGGGAAACAGGCCAGCAGGAAGACGGCCGCGGCGGCCAGGAGGAGCGTTCGTCCCGTCGAATCGGCAACGGTTCTGGTTGTGTATTTAGCGTGGATCACAGCACCGATTTTCGCTCCGGCAAGCTTTCTTGTCGAGCAAGATTCTGAGGCGCGGAATCTTTCACTGGCAGGCCGGGCTGGCGCCGCAATCAAGGCCATCGTCGGTTTTGTCGCGCTGGCAGGATGGGGCTGCGGCGTTCGGGGCGTTACCGCCCAGGAAGAGAAAGTTGAAGATGAGGATGCCGTCACTCAGATCTACGAGGCCGCTGTCATCTGAATCACTCGAGTCAAGGCAGGTTGGCGGGTCCTCCCCCAGGAAGAGGTACCCGAGGATGTTGATTCCATCGCTGATGTCGATGGAGCCATCGCTGTTCGCATCGCCGCGCAGGAATAGCGGGGAGCTTTCCACCGCGGCGAGGTCGACGACCCTGGGGAGGTGGTCGGAGGCGGAGGCCGTATCCGCAGCCCGCAGGCCGCCGTCGGCCAGGGCGTCGGCAGGCATGGATCTGGTCTCCAGGGTGAAGGAGTGGACCGGACGGATAGCGCTGCGGGTGTAGAGAATATAGTCAAGCTTCTCGGGCCAGAAGGTCGAGCTGTCGGAGCGCCAGGTGTAGGCCATCCGGTTATGGGTATGGCGGGATGGGAGATCCGCCAGTGGGGAGCCATCCCAATCCGGTTCGAAATCCGGCCCGTAGGTTTGCTCATCCTGGATGTCGCCCTCGGTGAGCGTTCTGAGCTGACTTGAATAGCCGACGAGGTTGAAGTCGCCGGCGTGGATGATCGGGGTGCCCTCGGGAAGCTCAAACGCGCCATCTCCTGTTTTCAGGATCCTGATGGCCTCCATCAGCTCATCCGCCTGTTGCTGCCGGCCGTCGTCGTCGGTGCAGCAGGGCAGGTGAGAGTTGATGGTCAGGAGGGGAGTTCCAATGATGTCGCTGGTGTCGATCAGCGCGGCGATGGTCCGGCGCGCGCTGGTGAGGGGGCCCTGGTAGATGATCGGATATTTCGAGGCTGTGAAATTCCAGCGATAGTTGCCGGTGACGTGCCAGCGGCTTCCGGGGAACCAGGAGCTCAGCCGGTCGGTCAGCCCGGCTCCCGTGCTGCTCTGTTCCTGCAGGAGCCAGATGTCGGCATCGATCGCCTGGAAGATTCTTTGAAAATGAGGCGCCCGCTCAAGGTTGAGGATGCCCGGGTTCCTGACGTTGTAGGTGGCGAGGCGAATGGAGTCGCCCCCTGGCCGATCGATATTGATGGGCCTGGCTGGGGCGACCTCCCGTGCATCGATGGTGTAGGGAAAGCCTCCCGGCTGGTCGGGAAGCAGATCCCCTTCGCCGCTCGAACTGGAGATGACGATGGAGATCCGCCGGTCATCAGAGTCTAGGGCGATCGCGTCCCGGGCTATGCAGAACTCGAAGATTTTCGATGTGACGGTGGGCGCGCTGAGGATGGAGATGTTAGCGTGCCTGAGTCCGCGGCTTCCGTTTTCGTT
>DODI01000543.1:0-2531 GCA_003509045.1 Planctomycetota bacterium
GCCAACCTCATCGATTCAAATATTCCAGAGGAGGTCTCGGACCTGCTCGGAAGGATGTTAGAGAAGGACCCTGCCGAGAGGCCCAGCGTCCCGGAAGAAATCGACCCGGTAATCTCGAGTCTCGCGCCCAGCGCCGAGGTCGTGGAAATCCAGGGCGACTACCAGCCGGAAAGCAAGCCGGCCGACCGGCCGCAGGTCTCCGTCGCTCAGCCGCCGCTGGCCAGGGTCGGCCAGGAGCCGAAGCCCGCGATCTCTCGCTCCCGCATGGAGAGCCCCCCGCCCGCCAGGCCCAGCATGCTGAAGAATCTGGTCAGCCTGCCGTTCTGGGCGGCGCTCTGGGCAGCGCTCTTTTACGGCAGCTCAAAGGTGGCCGAGATCCTCTTCGACGCCGCCCAGTAGCCGCAGGCTACTCGAGGAGAACGCACTTACCATCGTTCTGCCCCGCGAGGTCACGGCAGAGCTTCTGCATGGTAAAGCCGGCCTGGGCGAAACCAACCGTATGAACCCTCGCCTTGCGAAAGCGATTCTGCATTTTCGCTATCGCCAGGACGAGCTCCGGAGCGATCTTCTGGTTCTTCTCATCCCGAGGCGTACCATCGGTCAGCAGGTAGATCGTATCAATATCGGGAACCCCGAAGGCCCTGGACATTGCCAGGTCCGTTCTGGTGGCGCCCGATGGTCTCAGCTTGCGAACCCAGTCCGCGGCCTTCTGCTTGTTCGCTTTCGAAGCGAACATGAGTGCCGGCGTCTGGGCGTGCTGAATAGGCTTATCCAGGCTGGGAGCCGGAGGAGGAGGCGATCCAAAAAATCCTATCTGGTGATTGAAGTCCATGATCCCGAAACGTACGTGCGCCGGCAGCCCCGCGAGAGTCTTCAGCAGCTCATGTTTGACCCGCGTAATCCTCGCCACACGCTTCAGCTTATCCACTGGAGCCTTCTCGCTCCCTGATGCGCCATCAGGCTTGACCACCACCGTCCTTCCCTTACGCCCCGGTTCCTCTGGAGGACGCCTGGGTTTCTGGATAACGGTATCCATGATCTTCATGCTGTCGCTGACATCGATGATGAAGAGCACCCTGTCGGAATCGACGGTAACCGAAAAGAAGCTTGGCCTCTTGAAGAGGACCGTACGGCTCTCGGTCTCTTTTTTCGGCGGGGGCTTCTTTCCGCCCTTCCTGCCCTTCCAGAAATTACGCCAGTCTATGGAAACCTTGAACTTGTACCCGGAAAGCTCCTCGAGGGCTCGTTGCAGATCGAAGTAGATCCGATCCTGAGGTTTTCTCTCGCGGCGCGCAAGCTCATCGATAAGAGGCTCCATCGAGAGCTCGGGGTTCTCCAAGTCCCTGATCCAGCGCACGGCGGTAAAGACGACCTCCTTGCGGGAGCTTCGAAGCGCGCCATGCAGCGTCTTCATCGCCAAGGCATCATCGCTCCATCGCCTCAGGACGGCAAGGAGGATGATCTTGGTCTTCGAGTTCTTTCCCCTGGCGACCTCGTCGCAGACTTCCTTGCGAATATTGGAAGATTCAACCGCGGCAAGAGTCCTGCCGGCCAGTCGGTCGAGCTCGTAGCTGTGACCTCCCAGGGCGTACTTGAGGATGAGCTTGTAGCCGCGGACCTCGTTGGTCTCGGCCAGCTCGGACACAATGCTCTGGGCAACCTCGAAATTCTTCGCAAGGATTGATTTCTTGAGCCGGTTCTCGGCAGATTTCCAGCCGCCCTCCGGCTCCTCTGCGCCGAGGGAAGGCACAAGCGCCATGCTGAGCAGGAGACTCAATACGACAAGGACTCCGGCCGGCGGCCTGGCGCCCCCGGCAGCTGACTTCCAGCTCGAAAATCGGACTGGGATGGACTGAGGTATTCTCATTTGGATATTCTACCGCAGGAAGACGGGGATTCTATCCCGGGAACCTCCTGAAAATGCGTCATCGGGAGTTCTGCGGCCAGAGCCGCCAGGAATCACGCTGAAAGTATTTCGCCTATCATCTCGGCGACCTTGCCAGGATTCGCCTTTCCCCGGGTTTCCTTCATCACCTGCCCGACAAGGAAATTGACCGAGTTCTTCTTGCCGGCGCGGACATCTTCAACCGGCCCGGGATGCTCGGCGAGTACCTTCTCCACCTGCTCACGAAGCGCAGAATCATCGCTGATCTGCTCGAGCCCCAGCTCGCTGATGATCTCAAGCACCGGCTTGTCGCTCTCGAGCATCGGCTTCAGAACGTCCCTCCCCTTTTGTGAGCTCACGACACCAGCGTCAACGGCCTTGACCAGGTCAACAAACCGTCCGGGTTCGAGACCGAGGGAAGCGATCCCGGCCTTGCGGGAATTGGCCTCCTCCTTCAACGCGTTGAGGATCCAATTGGCCACCGAGCGCACCTTCGGATAGAGCTCGATGCAGGCGTCAAAGAAAATCGCGGCCTCGTGATCACGCACAAGCAGGTCGGCGGGATAATCCTCGAGCCCCAGCTCGGAGGTGTATCGTTGCAGGCGAGCGACCGGCAGCTCCGGAAGGCCGGAGCGAATGTCCTCGA
>DODI01000206.1:0-5163 GCA_003509045.1 Planctomycetota bacterium
TGAAGACGATGTTGGGTTGGCTGGCCCCGGTGACCGAGGAGCAATAGATCAGAAGATACAAGAGAACGGTGAACTGTTTCATGGGATATGGCTGCAGCCCTGCTCAGGCTTCCGTAGAATCCTCGGTGATGAATTCCGGGCCGCTTTCCTGGCGAGACCGGATCTCTTCGATCTTGTTAAGAGGCTTTTCAAGCTGGCGGGTACGGGTAGTGGTGAGTTTCTCGTATTCCATCTGGGCGGATTCGATCCTTTTTCCCATCGTCTCCAGCACCCCCTTGAAGAGATCCCATTGTTTCTGGAAGTCTGCGAGGAGTTTCATGATCTCCCCGGCTCGTTCCTCCATGGCGAAGTTCGAGACGGCCTGGTGAATCAGGGAGACAACCGCGTAGAGGGTGATCGGGGAACAGAGGATGATTCGTTTTTCGAGGGCGAAGTCGAGGATTGCCGGGTCGCTCTGGTGGATAAAAGCGTAGATGCTCTCGTTGGGGATGAAGACGAGGACGTAATCGACGGTATTTTCCGCCGGGTTGATGTAGTCGCGATCGGCGACCGTCTTGATGTGACCTTTTACGTCCGCCAGGAATTGCTTCTTCTCGGTTTCCTGTACGGCCTCGTCATCGGCGGCAACAAATCTTTCGTAATGGGCCAGGGGGAACTTGGCATCCAGGTTGACCTTCTTCTTGTTGGGCAACAGGAAGGTGAAATCAGGTTTCTCGCCCGACTCGACCTGCTTCTGCTTGACAAAGTTGATGTGCTCTACGAGTCCCACCAGGTTGAGGATATCCTCGACCATCTTTTCGCCCCATTGCCCTCTTGCCTGGGAGCTGGAAAGGACATTGCGCAGGTCTTCGGTAGTTTCCCGGAGCCTATTTGTCTCGGCCTGGCTCGATGTCAGGCCGGTCTTGAGCTTGACGGTTTCTTTCAGGAGGTTGTCCAGGTTCTTCCCCATGGTTTCAAGCCGGGCATCGATCAGCTTCTTCTTCTCATCGAGCTTGGCCTCTCCGGCTTCGGTCTGGTTCGAGAGGGTCTCCTTGGCCAATTTCAGGAATTCGGAGGTGCTTTCCTTCAGGGCGGCGTAGGAGAGGCTCTCAAAGGTCTTCTCCATGCCTTCCTGGTCCCCTTTCCTGGCCTCTTCGAGCGCCTCGATGGACTTCATCTTCTGACGATAGAGCAGGGCCGTCACGATGCAGCCGCCCGCAAAACCCAGCAGCAGATAGAGCAATGAAATGAGATCCATCAGACCAACCCCGCACTTACAGAAACCGATGAAAGCTATACGCCAAGCCTTACTGATACTATCATACTTCTGCTTATCAACTATTTATGGAGATTCCCAATGTCGAAACTGCCCGTGGCAATCTGCCTGAGCCTGTCGGTCCTGGCCGCGGGAATGGCGGGGTTCGCGTTGTTGCAGATCGGCTCCGATGTCGGCTCAACGCAGTCGGCCATTTCCGGGGACAGCTCCCCGGATGAGACTGCCCGTGAGCTCAAGAAGCTCGCGTCGGCGTTGAGGGAAGAGACCGAGGAGCTCAGGCTGCGCATCGAGAAGCTCGAGGGGGGCACACCCGCCGTTTCAAAGATCGGGGAAGAAGAGAAGACTCCCGCTAGCGCTGCTGATTCGAACCTCGCGGCCGACATAGCCGCTCTTGCCGAGCGGCTCGACAGCCTCGAGAGCGATGAGAATATCGCCGAGCTGGCTCGCTCCGGATTCGCCAGGGCCAGGAAAAAAGAGACCGAGGAGGCTCTCGACTTGGTCCTCGATACCAGCCAGCCCGCCAGGGAACGATTGAGGGCGTGGCAGAGCTTCCGTAAAGGCGGCGGAAAGGGGAAAGGGCAGAGCGGTCCGCCTGAAGCTCTCCAGTCCATCATCGACCTGGCCCAGGATACTACGCTTGGTCCGGAGCTTCGTGAGGAAGCGGTGAAGAGCCTTCGCGGGGAAAGATCCGAGGAGGTCAAGGAACCCATGCTCAACATCCTGGCAGATGATGACGATCCCCAGGTTCGCAGGAGAAGCCTGGAGGTTCTCATGTGGCATGGAGGGGATCCGGCCGTGATAGAGACCATCACGGCGATCAGCCGGGAGGACCGGCATGAAGGGGTTCAGCAGCATGCCGCGGCCATCTTGCCGAAGGTTCAGCACTTCGCCCGGGAAGCCGAGGCGCGGGCTGAGGGCGGGAGGGACAGCAAATGAATGGTAGCCGCAGGATTAAAACACCGGTGGGCGCTGTCTTGCTGGCGCTGCTCACCATCTGCGCCGGCGTCGCCGCGCAGGACAAGAAGCCGACGGTTCCTGTCTTTGCCGATGGCGAGGCGCAGGTCGTAGAGGGCTTCAAGGATTCTTCGAAATGGGTTCGGCACGATCTCTGGGTGCAGGCGAGTTTCGATACCGATGGAGACGACAAACCCGACCGCATGCACGTGTCGGTCACTCGGCCTGAGCAGACCGACACCGAGGGGCTGAAGGTCCCGGTTGTCTACGTGTCGAGTCCGTACTTCGCCGGCACCGGGTCCAATAAAAAGGAGTTCTTCTGGGATCCGAAGCACGAGTTGGGAGCGAAGCCCCCGGCGCACAAGCATCCGCCGGCGATCAAGCACCAGAGCCGCAGGCCGGTCATCTCGAAGTCTCATTCGAAAACATGGGTGCCGCGCGGCTACGCCGTGGTCCACTCCGAGTCGCCGGGGACGGGCCTCTCGCAGGGATGTCCCACCGTCGGCGGTGACAACGAGTCGCTGGCGCCGAAGGCCGTCATCGACTGGCTGAACGGGCGCGCGCCGGGATATACCACGATCGATGGTGACGAGGAGGTCAAGGCCTCCTGGTGTACCGGCAAGGTCGGAATGACGGGTACCTCCTACAACGGCACGCTGGCCCTTGCCGCGGCGACGACCGGGGTCGAGGGGCTCGAGGCGATCATCCCGATCGCGCCGAATACCTCCTACTATCACTACTACCGCTCCAATGGCCTCATTCGCCACCCGGGTGGCTATATGGGTGAGGACATCGATGTTCTCTATGATTTCATCCACTCCGGTGAGCCGATGCAGCGGGAATATTGCGATACCAACATCCGCGACAAGGAGATGGCTGAGAATCTCGACCGGATCACTGGTGATTACAATGACTTCTGGTTCGGGCGCGATTATCTCAACGAGCTGGGCCCACTGAAGGCGGCAACCTTGATGGCTCATGCCTTCAACGACTGGAACGTCATGCCGGAACACAGTGTCCGGATCTACGAGGCTCTCAAGGAGAAGAAGGGGCTTCCCCTGCAGGCCTTCTTCCACCAGGGAGGCCATGGCGGGCCGCCGCCGATGAAGCTGATGAACCGCTGGTTTACCCGCTATCTCTTCGGGATAGAGAACGGTGTTGAGAAGGATCCCCGCGCCTGGATTGTCAGGGAGGGAAAGAAACGCACCGAGCCGACTCCCTACAAGGACTATCCGAATCCGAAGGCTACACCGGTCAGCTTGCATCCCGGCAAGGGCGGCAATGAAACGGGGAGGCTCGGTTTCAAGGCGAGAGGCGGGCAGGGCAGAGAGAAGCTGATCGACAACTATGAAATCAACGGGGCGAGTCTCGCCAGCCAGCAAAAGGGTGAGAATCGCCTGCTCTATGCATCGGCGAAGCTTTCCCGCCCGGTGCACATCTCCGGTACGCCGAGGATTACCATCAAGCTTGCCTCCAGCCAGCCGGCTGTCAATCTCTCGGTCTGGCTCGTCTCCCTGCCCTGGAAGAAGGGCGGCAAGACGAATGACAACCTCATCTCGCGTGGCTGGGCGGATCCTCAGAACCATGAGTCCCTGCGAGCGAGCGAGCGCCTGGTGCCAGGGAAGTTCTACAAGTTGAACTTCGATTTCCAGCCGGACGACCAGGTTATCCCGGCCGGGCAGAGGATCGGGCTCATGATCTTCTCAAGCGATAAGGACTTTACCCTCTGGCCGAAACCCGGCACCGAGCTCACCATTGACCTTGATGCGACCTCGATTGAATTGCCAGTGGTCGGTGGTCCCAAGGCGCTGCGGCGGGCGACCACGCCCAGGCGCCGCAGGCTCTCCATTCCCGCCATGCCGATCCATCATCCCCTGCCCCGGATCAATGAGTCCGGGGGGGCCTGAATACCCAGGGTTTGCTGGCAGAGGGACCTACCTCTTTACCTTGACGAGCTTCATGATCCTGCCGGAGACGTTCCAGTCCTGGACGTAGAGGTTGCCCTCGGCGTCCCAGCAGGAACCATGGGTTCCGCTGAAGTAGCCCTCGATCCATTGCTCCTGCTGGATACCGAAGGAAGATCCCCTGCGACGGTCGGGGTTGTGGCCGAGTACCGCGACAATGGTGTTGGTCTTATCGAGGATGACCACCCGGCCATGCAGGTCGGGTACCGAGACGAAATCACCCTGGACGGAGACCGAGGTCGGCATCCCGAGGCCGGTGACCACCTCGCCGAGGAACTTGCCCTCAAGGCTGTAGTGTACCAGACGGCCCTTGGGGCGGTGGTTGCGGTCGCAGACCAGCAGGCGCGGGGGGGTGTAGCGCGTGTCGAGCGTCATGCCATGGGCCGTATTGAACTGCTCCATCCCGTTGCCCTTCTCGCCGAAGTGCAGCAGGTATTTTCCTGTCTTGTCGAACTTGAAGATCCTGTTGCTGTAGTAGCCATCGGAGAGGAAGATGTCTCCGTTGGGTGCGACCGTGATGGCTGTCGGGTTCATCCGCCTGATCTTCAGCCCGGATTGTTCGGCGATGGCCGCAACCGTCAGCTTGAGGACGATCTTTCCATCGACAGAGTTGAACTTGATTCCCTCGGCGTTGCTGTTGCGGGCCCCGTAGATGTACTCGGTGCCGTCCTCGTCGCGGACCTCGATATCATGGAGATCTGAATAGGCTTTCCCAAGGAACTCGCGGACGACCTTTCCATCGGGGGAGAAGACAACGACGCCCTTGTTGGCGCTGGTGTAGATGTTGCCCGCCTTGTCGATGGTGACGCCGCCGTGGGTGGGCCCGAGGACGGATTTACCATCGGCGCCGAGACCCCAGCCGGGAACGGTGTCAAAGGTCATTGCTCCGGAGCCCATGCGGACCGGGGCCGTCTTTTCGGCCGCTGTCATGGATGCTGAAAGGTTCAAGAGGATCGTGACGGCGATGCACATCGAAAAGCTTTTCATGGT
>DODI01000235.1:0-3863 GCA_003509045.1 Planctomycetota bacterium
CTACCAGACTGCTCTACCCCGCGACATTCATTTAAAATTACTTTCGAGAGGCTAGTGAATAATCGCTGGGGGGGGTAAAAGTCAAAAACTTTATCAAGCTAATCTTCCCGGTCGTGCAAGATGCGGGTCTCTTTCGTACAATGGGAGCGGGATAAGGTTGGTTCAAACAGGAAGATTTCATATGCATTCTGGGCATTTATTCGGAGCTTTGTTGCTGTCGGTTGCCCTCCTGGCGGCCCTGGCCTGCGCGCCGGAGGCTCCGGGCGAGGTTGCTAAGGAAGCCCTCCCAGCCACAGCCGGTCTGGAAGAGAGCCGCCCTGCGGATCCGCCGGCGCTTGCCGCGGGGGGGGCGCTCGAGGTTGTGCAGGAGGCGGCCGTGCCGGTTGTTGAAGATGCTCCGCCGGCGAAAGAGCCTGCGCTTGAGAGGCCACCTGCATCCGGGCAGGAAGCGGCCCAGGAAGAGCCAGGGGCTCCTCAGGAGAAGCCGAGCGCTGTAGACCCTGAGGCCCAGGCAAGCAAAGCTGCAGACCTCGAGGCCCGGGCAGCGGATGAAAAAGCGAACGCCGCCGTGGTCATCGACAAGGAAAACGCCGAGGTGCGAATACCTTGCCGGTTTGTAAACCCGACGCGCCAGATCGAGGTCTTTGCCTGCCACAATCTCGGCCCTACCCATGAGACGGTGGTTGAGTTCGATGCGACCGGAGGCAGGATCCTCCAGGCTCTCCAGGATATCGGCTGTCGGTCGACGGCCTATTGGAACGGAACAATGCCGGGAGACTTTCTTCGTAACCAGGGAGACCGGCTGCTGGTGCTGGTGCGCTGGAGCTACAAGGGGAAGAAATTCGAGCTGCCGGCCGAGGCGATGCTGACCGATGGGGATACGGACTTTCCCTCCTTTATCCGCGGTTTCTCCTTCAGCGCGGGTCCTGTAGAGGGTGCCCGTGGGACGGGTGTCTCGCGGGTCGCCGAGATCACCCTGGGGGCGACGCAGCGGGAGCGCGCAGTTTTCAGCCTGCTGTCCCATCCAACCACCTTGAATGGGCAGAGAGGAGCTGAGGGGCGGGCTCCCTGTCGAGCTCTGCAGCCTTGGAGCTTCGCCCCGCTGGTAAATACCGACCAGGTGGCCGATCTTCCGGAACTCGTAGAATCGCAGGTCGCGGCGGAAATCATTTTCCGGCGGGTGAAATCGGAGTCCGAGCTCCTTCGGTATACGGATTCGATTGCCTCCGGAAGGGGTCTTGCCGCCCGGGCGAAGCTCTACAAAGATCTCGAGCCCATTGCCCTCGCGATCGATTCGCTCAAGAAATCTTACGAGGAGATTCTGGTCGGGATCGCCGGCCTGATTTCTCTGGATATCACCCAGCTGCCCGAAGAGAGCCGGCAGGATCTGTCGGCCAGGGGAGGCATGCTCCAGGCCCTGGGAGGCTGGTACTGCTCGCGGATCCAGCATGAGTATTTTCGGCTCTATCTGGCGCAGGAGAAGTACAGGCTCGCCTGGCTTCGCGGCCAGAAACCTGCTGAGGACAAGGATGGAGCCTATGCCAGGATTCTCAAGCTCGCCGAGCTGAGGGTTGAGAGTGGTCTTCGCTACGAGGTCGATATTGCC
This sequence comes from Planctomycetota bacterium, assembly GCA_003509045.1. Classification (GTDB taxonomy): domain Bacteria; phylum Planctomycetota; class UBA8108; order UBA8108; family UBA8108; genus UBA8108. Next base: position 1,607 of record DODI01000235.1, read on the forward strand.
GAGCAGGAGGCCCGGCTGGCGGAGAGCCGGCTTGCCGGTGCGGCGATCGTTCAGGAGTCCAGCCTGCTCGAGCTGGACCGATCTCAGCGCCTGGTCGGTTACCAGTTGAACGATATGGAGCGCAGGAAGGCCGGGCTCGATCCCTCAGAAGATGCCTATCTGTTGAAATTGCTGGGAGAAGAGACGAGGCGTGTTACCACGGCCTTCACCGTCCTGGCGGCCAGGGTCGAGCTGGGCAAGGGCTTCCTGGAGGAGATCAGGTCGCGTAAGGATGGGACCTGGGCGGAGGCCTCCGTTTGTGTCCAGCTGAGGCGGGACCTTGCCTTTGAGACCCTCTATCATTCCACCCTGGCCACGCGGCTGATCTCCATCGATGAGAACATTCGCTGGGAAGAGGGGGATTCTGACGATGGGGAGGATGGGGTGACGGAGAAGGAGAAGGCGGCTGCCGTGAAGCTCGCCGGCCTGCGCAAGGACAGGAAATCCCTGGAGGCGACAGCCGACAAGGCGAATGCCGACCTCGACAAGCTGTTGGCCAGGGTCAAGGAGACCTGCAAGTAGCAGGTCTCCTCTGGATGGAGCCTCAGTTTTTCCTGCGAACCAGTACGCTGCGGCTGGATTCAATTCCATCAGAGGACTTGGCGTAGACGCGGATGAAATTGAGTCCTTCGCGGAGCTGGATCCGGATCTTGAATGCCAGCTCCTTCTTTCCCCTGGAACGGTCGAAGAAGATCTTGTCGGGGCTCTGGGAACGGTCGGCGAGGGAAAGATTGGTGGCCCAGGCGCTGAATTCATCGGAAGACGAGCGCACCGTCGCATGCAGCTCTGCCTCCCGGCCGCTGGTGACCAGCGAGGATTTCTTCGATTTGTCGTCGATGACAGCCAGCTCGATTTCCGGCGCGGCGACCAGCAGCCCATTGGGAAAATCTTTTCCGCCTTCGCCGGGTTCGGAGATCGTCACGGTCTTTCGAATGGCTTCGGAAGAATAAGAATCAAAGACGGTCAGCTCGAAGGTGTAGTCCTTCCCCTTGTTCTTGGCATCCTCGGCGGGCTTCGTGTCAAACTCGAAAAGAACCTCGGTAGATTTCCCCGGATCGAGCTCCAGGAATTCGACGCGGCCTTTCTTCAGGAAGATCCGCGCGCCTGATTTGTTTCGCAGGATCGCGATTCCCTTGTGGACGCGTCCCTCTCCCTTGTTGCTGATGTTGAGCCGGAGGCGGGCATCGGTGCTCTCCTCCAGGCGTTTCCGGCTCTTCCCGGAGCTGTCCTCCAGGGATGCCGTGAAAGAGAAAGAGGGCTTTTCACGGCCTTTTATAATGATCCTGTCGGAGGAGGTGGCGAGGACCTTGTCTTCGCTGGTAGAGAGGTCGAGTGAGATGAGGCTGTCCTGGCGGCGGGGGAAATAGGGAAGCCGGATCTTGACCTGTCGCGAGACCTTCAGCCCCGGTTCGATCTTGCCAAAGAGAAACTCTTTTTCCCTGAGCATGCCTGAATCAGAGCGGCTGACGCCCTTCAGCCTGTACACAGGTGATTTTCCCCGGTTCGTGGCGGTGGCGGTTACCACGAGCATGTTGACGGCTACGGGGTCTTCCTTGTCCGAGGATTCTTCGCTGGTGAACTCGTGGCTGATCTCCAGCCCAAGGCTTTTCTTGTCCGGGGCGGGGTTGCCCGGAGGGGGAACGCTCCAGTCGATATCCAGCAGAGAGAGCTTCTCGACGATCTCTCCGTAAAACACGGTGGCGAGATTTTCGAACGAGGCTTTCTTTTCTTTGAGGACGGCCGCGGGATCGAAGGGCTTGTTTGAAGATTCGAGGATTTTGAGAGCCATTTTAACCAGGGGATCTCTTTCCGGATGGAGTTCACCGGAGATAAAGCGCTCCTTCACGGTGGCGTTTTCGTCTTCTTCCGGATCCCGGGCCAGGTATTTGAGCGAGAAGCTGGGCTCTTCCTCTATCTTGTATTTTGACACGAGATGAGCATCGTAGTCTCTCTCCGTCACGATGCTGTCGTTGGGGAAGAGGTCCAGGAGGTCCTTGCGGAGAGTTGCCGGCTGGGCCAGGACGTCCGGAACGACCCCGGTCTCCTGGATCGAGATCTTCCCCGGGAGCAGGTATTCGCTGACGGTAATTTTGAGCTGGGCTCCGTTAGGCAGAGCCTGCAATTGCTGGACCGAGCCTTTTCCGAAGGTCCTGGTCCCGATCACGATGGCGCGGTTGTTTTTCTGCAGAGCGCCGATGACGATCTCGGCCGCCGAGGC
>DODI01000285.1:0-4799 GCA_003509045.1 Planctomycetota bacterium
GCTGATGGCGATGTTGTCAGCGGCCGTCTTGGTCTCCTCAACTCGACCGGCTCCGGCTGGAATACATCACCTGGCGATGGCACTTCCTGGCTCATCGGCGTCGACTATGCCGGTCTTGCCGGTATCGATCTCGGCCTCAACGTCCTCCACCAGGCGAGTGCTAATGATTCGACGCTCTTTGATGCCAGTGTCAGTATGGATGTTCCTGGTGCTCTGTCCGATGTGGTCAGTCTCCTCGGTGACACCACCCTCGCTGCTCACCTCGTATTCGGCGACAGTCCTGCGACTGGCGAAGACACCTTTGGTTTCTCCACCGGTGCCCGCTATGGTTTTGGACTTCCCTTGCTTGGTGATGATGGTTCGACCAAGAACTGGTATCTCGCCGTCCGTTATGACAACTACGACGAGAGCAATGCCTCCAAGGATTGGAGTATCACCTCGACTCTCGGTTACCAGGCTGCTGACAACCTCCTGATGAGGATTGAGTACCGCTGGGACCGCGGCATTGGAGCCGCCGAGGACAGCCAGACTGGCCTCAACGTCAACCTGGTCACCAGCTTCTAAGAACCCTTCAGAGGGTGATTCAAAGCTGAATCGACCATAGAGACCGGGAGGGAGACAACTCCTTCCCGGTCTCTTTTTCTATACCCGCTTTTTACCGGAGACAGCCTCAGGAGAGACGGCGCCTCACCTCGCCGGGGATGGCCGCGAACGCCTCTTTCGTCGCCATGTAGGCCGTTTTGAGACCTGCGACATCAGGGTTTTCGGACCGGGCGTAGCCCATGACGGTCTCCTCGGCCTCAACCAGCAGCTCGCAGCCAAGGGCAATCTCAGCCGCCACCTCGGCGGGAACGATCGCCACGCCATTGCAGTCGGCATGAAGGAGCTCCCCAGGGTGGATTTCGCAGCCGCCCACCCGGACCGGGACATGGGTGTCGACGATTCTGCACCAGGCATGAGAAGAGATTACCGATGATGACCAGCAGGGGAAACCAAGAGCCCTGACCTGGTCGAGGTCCCGAGCTCCTCCGGAGGTGATGAGCCCGACACAGCCGAAGTTCTGGTAGACGGTACACATGACCTCCCCAAAGGTGGCTCCGCAGGGCTCAGGATCGATGTCTTCGAATACCACGATTCGCGGGGCGGGTAGTTCTTCTTCAAATACGCCCACCTGGTCGGCAAGGTTCGAGTAGGCATCTCCTTCGCCCGGTTCTGTCGCGCTCTGGAAGGTCGCGGTGCTCGCATAGCCAACGATCGGCGCCATCTCCGGGAAGCAGGCCTTGATCTCTCCGTTGAGAAAGCCTTCGTGCCTGGGGCGCACATCGAAGAGCTCGATGACGTTGAGCACGGTGGGGGTGTCGTATTGGCGCAGCTTGTCGAGAATCTCGGGGGCGATATTCGTCATGGTTTTCTCCGGGGGTGTCAGTCTTCCTGGGGCGCCGGGGTGGTCGCCGCCAGATCCCAGCCGCCATCGCTGTCGTCTTTCTCATAGCCGACCTTTTTCAGTGCGGCCTCGATGATCGCGATGGAGCTTTTATGGTCCTCAATATTCCTGTCCTCTCCCAGCGTGCGGCCGCGCTTGCCGGGTGTCTCGAGAAACATGTAGACCTCGTTGGAGGTGACCGTGTCTCTTACCGTTCGCAGCACCTCGGCGGGATCGATGAACCCGCCGCCCTCTTCGAAATGCCCTGTGGCCAGGAACTCAGGATCAGTCTGCTTGAGGTGAAGCTCGTAGGTTTCCTCCGGGAAAGCCTCGAGCCAGGCTTTGTAGTCGCGATCGCGGTCGTCCGGGCTCTCCGCCGGGCTGATGCCGTGTCCTGTGTCGTAGCAGAGGCATACTGGAGAGGTGTTGGCGGGGTTCGCTTCGTGGTGCGCGGCCAGCAGGTCGAGTGTGCGATGGGTCTCGGAGATGCTCGAGCAGCCCTCGCGATGGGCGGCCGCCATCTCGACTACGAGACGGGGGACTCCCAGGCGCCTGGCGTCTTCCATCCAGCGTTTCCAGATGGCCATGCCTTCATCGAAGAGTTGCCGGTACAGGTCGGGGTTTTCGGAATCTTCCCGGTTCATCGTAAAGAGCGAGAGCCCAGCGAATTCAGCTCCATAGCAGGCGGCCTGTTCGATGATGGAGAGGCCGGAGATATAGGCGCTCTCCCTGATCTGCGGATTGGCGTGGGTGATGGCTCCCGCATCGCGGTAGACGGTAAAGGCGCTGATGAGCTTGACCTCTCGGGAGGCCGCGTGTTCCGCTACGCAGTGGTGATAATCTCTGAAAGCTTCGGGCGCCTGGTTGTAGAAAACCGGGCCGAAATCGTTATCGGCTACCATTTCAAGATGCCTGAGTCCCAGCTCGTCACGGGCCAGATCGATCGTATGGCGGCGTCCGTAGACGTATTTGGCGAAATTGAGATTGAGTCCGAGATATAGCCTTGGGGCCATTATTTGAATCCTCCATTGTGAAAGCAGGCGGCATTATAGCCCTGATGGTTCCACTCATCGAGCGGTGCTGATCAGTTGTTTGCACACCGCCATGCAAGGTGCTACAATCGTCCGCTTACCTAAGAGATTAAACATGACCACGATTCTCCACGTCTTCCATCATTGTATTCATCACCATTTGCGGCATTCGCCCGAGAGGGGTTCGCAGGTCTGTTGATATTTTGCATATCATGAGCTGATAGCCCCGTAACGATCGTTACGGGTTTTTTTTTGGAGTTACCAATGTCTGACCAAATTCTCAAGCTGGGTCTTCCCAAGGGAAGCCTCCAGGAATCGACGTTTTCCCTGTTTAAGAAGGCCGGCTACGGCTTCAGTGTTTCTTCCCGTTCGTATTTTCCTTCTACAGACGATAACGAGCTCGAGGCGATGCTGGTTCGCGCCCAGGAGATCGCCCGCTACGTCGAAGAGGGAATCTTCGATGCGGGTCTGACCGGCAAGGACTGGATCCTCGAGAACGGCGCCGATGTTCACGAGGTGATGGATCTCTGCTATTCCAAGCAGTCGATGCGGCCCTGTCGCTGGGTTCTCGCTGTTCCCGAGAGCTCTCCGATACAGAGCGTCAAGGATCTCGAGGGCAAGCATATCGCCACCGAGGCGGTCAAGATGACCCAGGCCTACCTGGAGAAGAACGGTGTCACAGCCGAGGTCGAGTTCTCCTGGGGAGCGACCGAGGTCAAGACCCCTGACCTTGTCGATGCTATCGTTGAGATCACGGAGACCGGATCATCTCTGCGAGCCAACAAGCTGCGGATCGTCGATGAGCTCCTGGTGACCACTCCCCGACTCATCGCCAATAAGGCGAGCTGGGAGGATCCCTGGAAGCGGCGGAAGATCGAGAACATGGCGCTGTTGCTGGAGGGCGCGTTAAATGCCGAGGGCCGTGTAGGTCTCAAGCTGAACTGCCCCCGGGAGGCACTCGATACCGTGCTCGGCATCCTTCCCTCGATGAAGAACCCGACGATCTCGAGGCTCTCAGACGATGAGTGGGTCGCGGTAGAGACCATCCTGCAGGAGACCGAGGTGCGGTCCATCATCCCCGAGCTCAAGGAGGCCGGGGCCAGGGACATCATCGAGTACCCGTTGAACAAGGTGATCGATTAGCAGGCTGAGTGAGTGCCCCTGGAACCAGGGGCGAGGAGCGACTGCTTCGCTCCGGAAGGCTTCGTGATGAGTGAAATCACAAAGAGTGTAGCTGAGATCATTGCCGATGTCCGCGCCCGCGGAGACCAGGCCTTGCTCGACTATACCGAGCGCTGGGACGGAGTGCGCCTCGATGCCGGGAACCTGCGTGTCGGCGCCGATATCCTCGGTGCCGCGGCCGAGGAGAGTGATTTCGCTGCGGCCTTCACCAGGGCGGCGGCCCGGATCGAAAAATTCCACAGCCAGGTGAAGCCCCGAACGAGTCTCTTCGAAGATGAAGAGGGGGTGCTGTTGGGAATGCGCTGGACGCCGATTCGCTCGGTCGGGCTCTACGTTCCCGGCGGCAAGGCGACCTATCCCTCGACCCTTGCGATGACGGCGCTGCCGGCAAAGATTGCCGGGGTGGAACGCATTGTTGTGGTCTCTCCCCCGGGGCCGGATGGAGAGATCAGTCCCCAGGTACTGATGGCCGCAAAGATTCTCGGGATCGAGGAGATCTACCGAGTGGGTGGAGCCCAGGCGGTTGCCGCCCTCGCGATCGGTACCGACAGCATACCAAAGGTCGACAAGATCTTCGGCCCGGGTAACGCCTTTGTTGCCGAGGCCAAGCTCCAGCTCTATGGCGAGGTGGGTATCGACATGTTTGCCGGCCCCAGCGAGTTGGTGGTCTACGCAGATGAAACAGCCGACCCCGGCTGGGCGGCAGCCGACCTTCTCGCCCAGGCCGAGCACGATGAAAGCACCAGGGTCACCCTCCTGGCCTCCGGAGAGGGTGTTCTCAAGGCCGTTCGCCAGTGCGTCGACGATCTGCTGGTGGAGAGCCCGAGGCGGGAGACGATCGAGATTTCGCTCGAGCGAAACGGCTGCTTCGAGGTCGTCACTGACCCTGCCTGCGCTGCCGGCAGGATCAACGAGATTGCCCCGGAGCACCTGTCTATCCAGGTGGCCAACCCCTTTTCATTTCTGCCCCTGGTTAAGAACGCCGGTGCGATTTTTCTCGGCAAGGAGAGCCCGGTGGCCATTGGTGATTATTATGCCGGACCCAACCACGTGCTTCCCACAGGCGGCACGGCACGTTTTGCTTCCTGCCTCTCGGTCGAGGACTTCATGAAACGCTCCAACCTGGTGCGCATGAGTCTTGATTTTACCCAGGCTGCGAGTCG
>DODI01000045.1:0-9269 GCA_003509045.1 Planctomycetota bacterium
CGCGATCTCAAGCCGGCCAATATCTTCCTGCACCATGAACGGGGCAAGGAGATCATCAAGGTGGTAGATTTCGGCACGGCGAAGTTTCGTGACGATGCATCGGCCAATAACCTGACCCTGCAGGGAACGGTCATCGGCACCCCGGCCTACCTCGCCCCGGAGCGCCTTGCCAACCGGCCCTACGATGGCCGCTCGGATGTTTACAGCCTGGGGGTCATGCTGTACCAGATGCTCTGCGGGAAGGTTCCCTTTGAGGCTACCGATGGAAATCCGATGACGGTGGCCATGATGCACATGAACGACGCTGCGAAGAGTCTCGCTGGTGAGATCCCGGATGTCACCGAGGCGGTCGACAAGGTGGTCGCCATGGCGCTCGAGAAAGACCCCGGCAAGCGTCTTCTGCCCGGCGATCTGGTTGAGCGGCTGCGGGAGGCGGTCGGTCCTGATCTCCGCCAGGAGAAGAAGAACCCAACCATGGATACCATGGTGCTCACGGATCTGCCCTTTGGCGATAAGCCCCAGGAGGGTACGGAAGCCTGAGCTCGCTCAGCGCTGCTGGCGGGGGTGGGGGACGACCTCGGTGGAAAGCGCCCGCTGGCGGAGTTCGACCGGTACGGGGCCGGTTTCCGGATGGGGGAATTCGCCGATCAGCTCGCCCTTTGAGTCGAGGAAGGCGGAGAGGTCGCGCACGACACCCTCGCCGTCTTCGCTCAGGAACCTGCCGTTGCCGAATCCATAGGTCTCGCTGAGCCGGGACTGGTTGTCGGGGCCGGCCCCGGGCTTGACCGGGTGGCAGGTGTCACAGTTCTGGGGAACCCTGCTGACAGTGTGATGGTGGAAGGGGTTCCAGCCGAAGCCGGTTCTCCCATCCGAGCTGGTTCTCACCCTGTCGCGGTACTGTTCCTCTCCATTCGCGTCGACATAGGTCATGAAGAGGCTCATCGAACTGCACAGCGGGGAGATCTTGCCTCGATGGTTCATGCCGATGGCGAAGAAATCGAGAGAGTAATCATCTCGTGAGACGGCGATGGCTCCCTGGGAGTCCAGGCCAGTGGTCAGGTTGCGGGCGGTCCTGGAGTCATCAACCGTAACATGGCAGCCGAAGCAGGTCTGCCGCCAGGAGGTATGACAGGTATAGCATTCAAGGCGATCGGTATGGGAGAACCCGTTCTCGTCCACGCCCATCGCCTCGTGCATGGCATCGTTGACCCCGCTCTGGAGAATGGTGTAGATCTGTGGGACGTTGAGCTCCTGGTCGCTGTTGGCCAGACGCAGGCGCATGCGCCCGTCTGTGTCACGCTGCAGGCGTCTGAGCCTGGAGCCGGCGGAGTTGACGAAGTGGCCTTCGGCTGTTTCGGTGACGGCCTCCCTCACCGTACCGTGGCAATCTTCACAACGGATTCCGACCTGGTAGCGTTCCGAGCCGTAGATGTTTCCATCTCCGTGAACATCGGAGCCGACATGACAGTCGATGCAGGCCATGCCGGCGGTCGCATGGAGATCAGGCGGAGTTTCGTCGTGGTCGTTCGTGTTGTCCTCGTCGGTGAAATAATAGTCAACTCCATGAGCGTGCATTTCCCGGCCGAGGGTTACCCCGTTGGGCGGAGTCTTGTCTTCGGAGAAGCCTCCTTCGCGAATGCCCTGGTAGGCCAGGCCGATTCTTCCTCCCTGGAAATGGCAGCGGGAGCATTGCTCGGTGGTGATCTTGCTGGTCAGGGTGTGGCGGCGCGGATGGGGCGGGAAATCCTTGGAGATGACCGGGTCCTCCGAGGCCGAGATGCCATCGTCTGAATAGAGCATGTGGCAGGCTGTACAGCCGGAAGAACGATAGTTGCCCGCCGCGTTATTGGGGCCGAAGTCGTTCAGGTGGCAGGTTGGGCATGACTTCGGCAGGTAGACGTCGATGCAGGCCCCGATCGAGTCTCGCTGGATCGCTGGATCCGGCTCCCTGAGAGCGAAGAGCTGTTCAACGGCTCCAGGGGGGGCTGTGGCGGGGTTGAAGTTCTCATTGACGACATCGACAGCGGCATGGGTGTGGGCCCTGTCCTGGGTGCCGGCCAGGAAGCGCGGCAGAGTGTAGTGGCCGGCGTAGGTCGCCATGACCGAGAACTTGACCTTTTCTACGGTCTCCTGGTGGCAGCCCCCCCCGTTGCTGGCGGGATTGCTTCCACCACAGCCCTTGTGGGCGACCCTGAGATCCCCGGGGTTGATGAAGCGCAGGTAGTCTTTGTCGGCAAGATCCAGCTCATCTGTCGTGAGCCGCCGCAAAAGGCTCGGGCCGGCTGCCGGAACAACGTGAGCCTCCTGGCGTGTAAAGGCCGCGGGGTCGCCGCCATGGCAGTCTGTGCAGGTGAGGGCGGCCCAGGGATGAGCGTCTTCGATCCCGTGACGTTTGCCGGTCTGGTCCAGGGGGCGATGGCAACCTACGCAGCCGATCTCACCGGCCGGGATATCCTCTGTGTCGGGTTCCGGCAGATCGTCGGGGTTTCCGAGGGTCAGGGTAACCCGCAGGGCGCGTTCGACCACCACTCCGTCTCCATCTGTTAACTCCGCCCAGAGCTCGGCCTGGGCTCCTTCGAGGCTGAAGACGTCATTTAGGTCGAAGACATCGAAAACCAGGGCGAGCTTGTGGGCGAAACCATCTGAGCGCTGGCTCATTTCAAAGACGCGGTCGCGATAGAAGATGATGTCGGAGGAGGTCTTGAGCCTGAACCGTACCCTGACGTTCGCTTCGCTGTTGATACACCTGGCCTCGATGTTGAGGCGGATATTCGCGCCTCCCTGTCCGAAGAGTGCAATCGGGAGGAGATCGCAGTGGTTCATGCGGCCAAAACCCTCCAGGTTTCGACCGAGATAGAGCACCCGGCCCTCGGGACATCCGGCTACCGGCTCCGCCACACGGTTCTCGGGAGGCCCCTCGCAGCAATCCACCGCGAGTGGCAGGGGGTTCATGGAGCAGCCGGTTTCAGGGTCGCAGTCATCCAGTGAGCACGGTGAGCCAGCGCCGACCTGGAAGATGAGAATACTCTCGCCTGCCAGCGGCGGCTGGCCGTTGTCGGTGACGTTGAAGGGTATGTAGGCGGGGCCGGCCTGCTCGGCCGTGGGGGTCCAGTCAAATTGCCCGGTGGCAGCATCGAGCACCGCGCCGGCGGGGAGGCCGGATGCTGAATATTCAAGGTCATGCCCATCCGGATCGCTGGCTCCGATGTTGAAGCTGATGGGGCGGCCGGTATAGGTTCGGTAGATCATCCGGGAGGGAATGACCGGGGGCTGGTTGATGGGTGAGTCCGCAGCCAGGCAGATGATACGGCTCTCAATGAGGATGCTTGCGGGCGGCTTTCCATCGTCGCTCACCCTGATGGAGAGGGAATGTTCACCCGCCTGACCGACGGCCGGGAGCCACTCGAAGCTCCCCGATACCGGGTCGATGGAGGCCCCCTCCGGGGCGGTGAGAAGCTCGAAGGCGATGTTGTCATTTTCTGCGTCTGTCGCGGCCAGGACAAACGCCAGCTGGATGCCCTCGCGGGTATAGATGGTTCCGGGCTCTTCAACACTGGGAGGCAGGTTTCCCTGGAGGACCCGGATGAGTCCGTTGGCGACGGTCGAAAGCGGCGGCAGGCCGTTGTCGCTGGCTCGGAGCTCGATCCGGTGGTCGCCTTCCTGGCCGAAGGAAGGGGTCCAGGAGACACTGCCGCTCACCGGGTCGATGGTGAGACCTTCCGGTCCATCCTCAACCGAGTAGGTGATGTTGTCGTTGTCCGGGTCCGCCGCGATGAGCTGGAAGCTGACCTCGGCGCCTTCCCGGGCGATAATAGTCCCGATCGGCTCGATTGCAGGAGGACGGTTGATTCCCGCGCATTTTTCCAATTCAGCAGGGCTCAGCGGGGGCGGGGGCGGCCCCCCGAGGAAAAGGAAGTCCAGCAGGTAGATGGCATCGGTGATATCCAGACCGTCTCTTGAGTTGGCGTCGGCTACCGGTTCACAGAAAGGATCGGCTCCTCCGATGAAGAGAAAACGGAGGATGATGATCGCATCGGTCAGGGCGATTCCTCCATCCCGGTCGAGGTCGCCACGCAGGTTGTTGGCGATGGATTCCACCGCTCCTTCATCAATCCAGCGGGCGATCAAATCAATATCTTCCGGGCTGAGCGGATCCGCCAGCCTTGGCATCCGGCCGCCGAATTGAGGCTCCTCCTGCGCTATCTTGAGCCACAGGGGGCTGGCCTGGGAGTCTCCAGGAACGATGGTTGCCCCGTCGTACTGGAAACCAAAGCTGGCCAAGGCGGCATCGTAGCTGGAGAGATCGATGCCGCTGTTGTCCATCCCGATATGACAGAAGCCGCCCTCGCAGGAGCGGGTGAAGATCGGCTGGACCTGGCTGGTGTAGTCTACCTGTGCCCGGGCGATGGCGCAGACGCAGAGGTGTAACATTACGGCCATGATGAGCGGAATCTTGCCGCGAATGTTATCAATCAGCAGGTTGTACATAACTATCAGGAACCTACAACCGAGTAGTTGGAAGTGAAGAGAAGGGACTGTCAATTGTAAAGCCCAGAGATCGAGTGGTATAGCCGGTCTGGGAACTTCTTCTGTCGCTTTGCATGAGCCCTTAATATATATAGGTTTACAGAAACTCTTCCAGAGTCTTTTGTGGACTAATCAGGGGCGGCGGGAGTGAAAAAAGAGGTCTGTTTTCAGGCCGTTTCCAGGCGGGGAAATACACAGGTTGTATCGGGTTTTTCGGCTTCTCACGGACACTCGGCTACAATCGCTGGTCGGCAGCCGCGGAGGCTGAAACTTTTGTGCTGAGCTTTTTTGAGATGTGGAATGGAACCCTTGAAGCTGAGAGCTCTGGCCCTGGCCTGGATCGTCTGGATGGGGACTCCACTTTCAGGCCAGGATGAGGATTGTCGCGCTTCGGGAATTCTGAGCCTCGCCGCTTCACCGCCGCCGCTGTCATCGGCTATCTCTTCCTCGCCGGGCGTCCTCCCGGCTGCTTTGATGCAGCGGATGCGAATGATGATGGACGGCTGGATATCGCCGATCCGATCTTCGGTCTCGATTTCCTTTTCAGGGGAGGGGCTCCGCCGCCGGCTCCCTTTCCCCGGGCCGGTCCTGATCCGACCGAAGATGGACACGGCTGCTCTTTCCGGGCCGGGTGAAGCTTTCGGCTATAGCAGGGCCAGAATCCGCGAGTGGCCTCCGGTGGCCCCCTCGATTTTAGGGGCTCCGCAAACGAGGGTGGCTCCCGCTGGGGGCAGGTCGGCCAGGTTGGCCAGATTTTCGATTCCCCAGCGACCGCTGCCCAGCCAGGCTGTATGGACCGGAAAGTTCTTCGTCGGACCGTAGTCGAGGCTGGCGGTGTCGACCGCCATCGAGAGCACCCTGCGTTCCTCGAGCATGAAAATGGCTGCGTCGGTATGGAAGCCCGGGAAGTGGCGGACACCCTTGTCGTCAAAATTGATGAAGCCGGGTTTCTCGACCCTGGTGTCCCAGCCGCTGAGCATCGCCACGCAGCAGCGTTCAGGGAGCGGGCCGTGCGCCTCTTCCCATGCCATGAGATCCTCGATGGTCACCTGGGCATCTTCATTCTCTTCGGCTTTTTTCCTGATGTCGATGATAGCGAGTGGCAGCACAAGGTCCCGGGCGGGAATCCTGTCGGCGGTCAGACCGTTCGGGTTACGGTGGAAGGGGGAGTCAATGTGGGTCCCTGCATGCTCGTCGAGCGTCCAGCGGGTTACATTCCAGCCATCTCCCTTCGCGGTAGAGAAGACAGTCTCGAGCTCGACCTTGGCGGTGCCTCCGGCCCAATGAGTAAAGCGGTTAGAGTAGGTATGGGTCAGGTCAACGACTCGACTGAAGGCGGCGAATTCGGGCGCCGCCGGCGTTCCTCCCTCCCCCCTGCGCGCGGGTTCCAGGGGACTGCAGGAGCTCAGGGAAAGGGCCGCGTCTCCTATTCCTGTACGCAAAAAGTTACGCCGACCTAGATGACCAGCCACTATATCCATACATCCTGCTATGCACATCCTGTCACCTCACAGCCTGTTTCGGGAGACTTTCGACGTTTCCTGCCGGAGCTACAGGATGCTGCATTCCGCCCGTGGTCTTTGCAAGGATGCTTTTGGCCGGGGGCGAGCGGGTCTTCCTGCTTGCCAGCGGTGGCGGGTGGTTGTTCAATCAGGAACCACTAGGGATAGTCCCGGTGCTATTGGAGACGGTGATGCCAGACGACCTGCACATGGACTCTGAACACTTTCGTGAGCTCGGGCGGAAGCTCATCGATTTCATCGCCGACTACAGGGAGAAGATCGAAACTTTTCCCGTCCTTTCGCAGGTCAAGCCCGGCGAGATCGCCGCCAGTCTTCCCCTGGAACCTCCAGTGAAGGGCGATTCACTAGACAATATTCTTCAGGATATCGACCGCATTGTGATGCCGGGTCTTACCCACTGGCAGTCTCCCGGGTTCTTCGGCTATTACCCCGCCAACAGTTCACTGCCGTCTGTGCTCGCGGAGTTGCTCTGCGCGGGGCTGGGTGTACAGGGCATGTCCTGGGTGACGAGTCCTGCCTGTACGGAGCTGGAGACTCGAGTCCTCGACTGGCTGGCAGGCATTCTCGGTCTGCCCGGGTCTTTTTCCTCTTCATCCTCCGGCGGTGGAGGGGTCATCCATGGTACGGCGAGCGAAGCTGTCCTGGCCGTAATGGTTGCCGGGCGAGAACGTATCCGGTTTACGGGCGAAGCGGATAGCAAGGAGCTCAGGGCCTATTGTTCCAACCAGGCGCATTCATCCGTTCTCAAGGCCGCCTCCATCTGCGGTATCGGTTCACAGAACCTGGTCCAGGTCGGTGTGCGGGATGATCTCTCGATTGATTCGGCAATGCTCGAGGCTGCGATCGAGAGCGATCTTGCCGCCGGCAGGGTTCCGTTCTTTATCTGCGCCACGGTAGGTACGACCTCGACCTGCGCTATGGATTCGGTGGCTGAACTCGGCAGGATCGCGAGAAAGTACGAGCTCTGGCTGCATGTTGACGCCGCCTACGCGGGCAATGCCTGCGTCTGCCCCGAGTTCCGCGCGATGATTGAAGGGGTTGAGCTGGCCGATTCCTTCAATTGCAATCCTCACAAGTGGCTGCTGACGACATTCGACTGCTCGACTCTCTGGGTCCGTGACCGGGAGAGCTTCACGCAGGCCTTGTCGGTTACCCCTGAATACCTGCGTACCAGCCAGGGTGATTCCGGAGCAGTGATCGACTACCGTGACTGGCAGATTCCCCTCGGGAGGAGGTTCCGTTCGCTGAAGCTCTGGTTTGTTCTGCGTTGGTACGGAGTGGAGGGCCTGCGCGCCTTTATCCGTGAGCAGGTACGGCTGGCCGAGCTCTTCGAGGAGCTTGTCTCCGGAGCTCAGAATTTTGAGGTCTGCGCGCCCAGGCGTCTCGGGCTGGTATGTTTTCGCTTTCGCGGGAGTGATGATGAAAATCGAGAATTGCTGGATGCGATCAATGCCGGCGGTGAGATCTTCCTCACGCATACCGTGATACCAGCGGAGGGGGCTGGGCGCTATGTCCTGCGCTTCGCCACAGGTACCATCTCGACGAAAGAGAAGCACGTTCTACGGGCCTGGGAAATCATTCAGTCCCTGGCCCCTCCCGGGACGACCCCCGGGTGAAATTGAAACTGAACTTGCCGTCCTGAAATGTCGCCCGTAGCATCGATTTCAGCAGGTTGGCCTGGGTTTCTGGGGAATCACGGGTGACCTTGTAGTCGGTGGCGGATCCTTGGGGGTCTTTCGCTGAGGGGCGGGGGGCCGGTCAGCTTCAGGCATCTCGCCGTTTAAGGTCTCGTTGGCAGATTGGGGCATTGGGGATCAGTGAGGGCTGAAGAGTATCACGAGCATGCGATGATGGCTCCGAGGTCCGTTCGTTTCCAGCCAGGCCCCGGTCTTTACCGCAGCTTTAGCAGGAGGAAGTGATCGTTTCCAGGGGGATGAGCATTTTCCTCCCGGGTGAGTCGCGGGAGCGATGCGCTTCCGTTGTTCTGGTGCGCGGCCACCTATAGGTGGTCGGGGCCGCGGATCGAGAAGGTATCGGACCACCATTTCGAGAATGATGGGGAGTTCTGGAACATGGCTTTTATAACGACGTATACCAGCGTTCTGGCAAAGTGTTTTATGGGGAATGGCAGGCGGGGGCCTGCCGCTCCAGGTCGAGTTGGCGTCGCGGGGTCACGGTTGCTTGGCGTCCTGGCGATAGCCCTGTTTGTTTTATTCAGCCGCGGCTTCGTGTCTGCCGGCGGCGGTGATGAGGAGTGCCGCGACCCTGCTGCCCCCGCTGGACCCTCTCCATCGGACGGGCAGACTGGCAGGCGAACTCGTACGAGCCTCCAGTGGGGAGAGAGGAAGACGATTCAGCGCAAGGTCGTCTATGGGGATGATGATCGCCAGGATGTTTACCAGGTAACCAACGAGGCCCTCCTGAGAATGTCCCAGGGGACCTGCGCCCTTGTCTCGCCCTTCAATATCGATCGACAGGCCGATGGGCGCTACCGGCTTTCGGGAGCAGCCCTGGGAGCGGCTCGTGATCTCTGCGCATCGGAGCCGTTCCGGGATCAACCCACGGCGGCTTTCTGTTCCGGTTTCCTGGTCAGCCATGATGTGGTCGCCACGGCCGGTCATTGCGTTCCGGCTGACGGCTGCGATGGGACAGCCTTCGTTTTTGATTACAGGATGATCGATTCAACCACCGCTAAGATGGTCATAGAACAAGACAATGTCTATTTCTGCGAAGAGGTTGTCGGCCATCGGCTCTCCGGAGGCGTGGATTACGCCCTGGTCAGGCTTGACAGGCCGGTTACCGGCAGGCAGCCGGTGGAGATCAGGAGATCGGGCAGGGTTCCCGACCGGACACCGCTGGTTATGGTGGGGCATCCTTCCGGCCTGCCGCAGAAGATCGCCGGCGGAGCCCGGGTGAGAGACAACTCAGCTTCAAGTCATTTCGTAGCCAATACGGACTCCTACGGGGGTAATTCAGGTTCGCCGATCTTCAATGAACTCACCAACGAGGTGGAGGGCATCCTGGTCCGTGGAGTTGCGGACTATGTTTCCGAAGGCAATTGCTATGTATCCAATCATTGCTCCGACGCAGGCTGCGATGGTGAGGATGCGACCCGTACGACTCATTTTGCCGAGTTGCTTCCTCCTCTGGGCGGTCCGGTTGTTTACGAGGTCTATCTGGGGCGCTGCGGCAGGTTGGAATCCCTGGGGGAGACCTACG
>DODI01000553.1:0-3140 GCA_003509045.1 Planctomycetota bacterium
GTGAAGAGAAAGCGCAGTACGGTGATGGCGTCGGTGATTGAGATTCTTCCATCGGAGTCCGCGTCGCCGCGTTCCAGGACAGGTCCTTGCGGCGGGGTGTAGAGCTCCAGGCTGAAGGAGTCGACGCCCACGCGCCGGAGTTCCTCAAAGCTCGAGCTGAGATACTTGGCGCCAGCCTCCTGCAGGATCTCCCCTGCGCTATTGGCCTGGGGCGATACGAGCTCTACGATGGATACCGGCTCAGCCAGGCCGTCGATCGTTACGGGCGGGTCGAGCACGACCCAATGCCGAACGAATGTGTTGTGGCGAGATGCGGCGTAGACGAGATCCCAATAGGACTGGCTCCTTCTGCGTTCACCCGCCAGCGAGATCTCGCCGCTCAGCAGACGGATCGGGCCGAACTCTTCGTTCCAGGGCGGACGGTAGCGTTCGATGATGGAGATCCTGGTGCCGTCTTCCAGCGTCGCCCTGACCTGCCAGAGGTCGAGGCTCTCGTAGGAACAGGAATTGTAGTCGAGGAAGATCCTTCGAGCAGGGTCAGCTGAGGAGGTGATCTCTCCCTGCAGGGAGATTCCTTCTTCGAGGTAGGCCGCGTCCAGGGAGAGCGAGCCCTCGATGACCTCTTCGCCCCTGGCGGTAAATGGCTCAAGCAGGAAGAGCTTCAGCTTCAGCCGGAGGTCGTCGTCGATGGAGAAGACCTGGTCGAAGATAAACCTGTGGCGCGTTGTTCCATTGTTGTTCTCGATGCGGCTGGAGCGCAGGAGTCCCGGTCCGATGGGCTGGAGTAGCCTGGCTCCCGGCCCGAAGCGCACCTCCTCGATCAGCTCGAGCGGCGTGATGAGAGAGTCGGTTCTCAGCGCATGGGTGCCGCCTCGGAATTTGACATGGCTCTTCAGCTCGTAGACGTTTCTCGGATCTCTCTGGATGCTTGAGTTACCGAATCCAACGCAGATCGGCGTGGAGTCCGCGATGTTGAGCTCGAATTGAGGGCGCGGCGGCATGGGCGCGTTGCGCAGGAAGGGACGGACCTGTTTGATGGCGAGACGGCCATCGCTTTCGATCTTGAATTCGAGGTCGAGGACGATCTCGCCGCGCTCGTGTTCGCCGGTATCCACCGGGAGGTTCCGGTCGATGTGCCACAGCACAGCTCCAAGTTCGCGGAGCTGGTCATCTGTCAGGACGTTTTCTCCAGCCGGCAGCAGTGAGGACTGGCCAGACCTCGTGATATCAAGCACCTCGCCCCCGGTTACAAGCAGCAGGTCAACGGCCGTGGAGATTCCCGGGTCGGGGCTGACGACGCTGTTCTCGTCAATCTGCGAGGTGACGAGGTAGCGCGGGTCGAGGGGGTTGGATGGATTGCCAGTGAAGACGACCCCGTTGGCCAGCTCGTTGTCGAAGGTCCGGCTGACGAGAATTCCCATGCCGACCAGGTGATGGTCGATTCCGTAGAACGCGCGCTCCTCGACGGCGCGGAAGTTCCAGAGACTGGCCCAGACCCTCCTGAGGGCGCGGCCAATACCCCGCTCGCTTTCACGGTCGGCTTCGCAACGCGATGGGCCGTTGTCATCGGCGTCAAGCTCGTCGGCCGCGCAGGCCGAGTAGGAGTTGTAGAGACCGGCTCCGTTAAACTCGAGCGCGTCCTCCACGTTGGAAGACGAGCGCAGGCGGACCTTTGCCGTGGTGGAGCCGAACACCCTGTCGATTTTAGAGGCGATACTCGCGACCAGGGCCGCGCTCACCAGCCCCCTGTCTCTCATGTGCTCGCGCAGTCTATCGAGACTCTCGAACCGGTATTCCGAGCTGGACTGGAATTCTTCGGAGGCGAAGAGCTCGTTGATGTATTCCTCGTAGGTCACGATTCTCAGGGGGTCGATCGCCGAAAAGAGCCGGTTGGATCGGACGAACTCCAGGTAGTGGTGAAGGGGTATACCGAAGCCGACCTCGCCATAGCGGTCAAAGGGACCCGTGAGGGTGTTCTGCAGGCGGGCCAGGTTGACCGTTTTGCCGCCGAAGCGCGAGATGAGCAGGCCGCTGTCCTCGCCGAGCTCCATCTCTGCAAGGCTGACGAGCTCATCGAACTCCTCGTCCCTTTCAGGAGGGCTGTCGAGGCTGGGGCTGTTTTCGGCCCAGAAGGTCTCGGCCTCTTCCAGGGTCGCCTCCCGAAGGAGGTATTCGTTCTGCTTTACCTCGAGCCGGACAAGCTGGCCGTCGAAAGGAGCAAACGCCGAGATCGCTCCTTCCAGGAAGGCGTTGGGGGTGTTCCTCCGCGCCGTCCTGACCGAGAGGTGGCTCAGCGGCCCCTGCGGCTCAGCGGTGATGACTCCTGAGACCACTCCCTCTATGTCTCGCGGAGCGTGGTCGAGAACCAGGAGATCCTGGAAGCTGATTCGCCCGTTTTCGTTCGCTTCGTCAAACGCGGCCCGGTCGAGCACCTTGACGGTCCCGTAGCCGACGGCCTGGGTGTAGGGGATGTAGTCGGCGGCGATGTTCTGGGTGTCGAAAACAATGGGAAAGCCGGGCTCATCCCAGCGAGCCGCGTTTTCGCGCGCCGGGACACTGTCGGGCAGATAGGCGAGGGGAGCCAGGTTGAAGGTCGGGGAGAAATGATCGTAGATTGAGCGCACCTCTTCCATGCTCAGGAGCTCGGCCGCGGTGGAGCTGATGTCGGTATAGACGCTGAAACCGTAGACAGCCCCCTGGTCCGTAGAGACACGCGAGATGGAGCCGATATAGTATTCCCGGCTGGCTCGAAGACCGACAAGCCGGTTGTATTCGTCCGGTCCCAGCAGGGGGAACCGTTCAGGGAAGGTCTGGGTGAGGAAGTCCTGGTGGAGATCGAAGAGTCGTCCGTTCTGGTAGAGAACAGGCAGGGAACCCTGGGCTTCTGGATTGACCGGCATGACAAATTTCAGGTCCAGTCCGCGGGGAGATGATGTGGCCAGCTCGTGGTAGTCAAGCTCCGTGCAGATCTCCTCGAGATGGGTCGCCTCGATCACCGTGGGAGCCTGGTTGTAGTAGAAGGTCATATCCCTGCTGTCGTGATTGGCCGCGACGATGTCTACATCCGAGTCGTTATCAAGATCGCCGGCGAGCACAAAGCGGGGGCCCTGGCCGGCATCGTAGGTCAGCCCGAAGCCCAT
>DODI01000615.1:0-191 GCA_003509045.1 Planctomycetota bacterium
GAGGTCTACTCGACTGCCGCGGACAATCAGCCCGGGGTCGAGATCAAGGTCTTCCAGGGGGAGCGCGAGCTCTGTAACGACAATCGCCTGCTGGACAGGTTCAACCTGGATGGACTGCCGCCGGCGCCCCGGGGGGTTCCCCAGATCGAGGTTTCCTTCGATATCGATGCTAACGGTATTCTCAACGTTTC
>DODI01000615.1:533-3634 GCA_003509045.1 Planctomycetota bacterium
GGCAGCGGCAAGGAGCAGAAGATCCGGATCGAATCTTCCAGCGGCCTCTCCGAGGAAGAGGTCGACAAGATGAAGGCCGACGCCGAGTCGCACGCCGATGAGGATCGCAAGGCCCGGGAGAAGGTCGACCTGAAGAACCAGGTTGACGCTCTGATCCATCAGCGCGAGAAGTTTCTCGAGGAGAACAAGGACAAGCTCTCCGAGGAGGACCGGACCAGCCTCCAGAACGCCCTCGACGGGCTCAAATCTGCCAGGGATGCTGAAAACATCGAGGGGATGAAGAGCAGCATGGAGGAGGTGGAGAAGATCGCCGGCTCTCTTGGAGAAAAGCTCTACAAGGATGCGGCCAGCGCGACGCAGGACGCTGGGGGAGCGGACGACTCTGCCGCTGGCGCGGCTCCCGGGGGTGGTGAGCAGGCGGATGAGGATATCATCGACGCCGACTTCGAGGTCAAGGATGAGGCCAGTGAAGCGACCGGCAAGGCCGAGGCCAGTGAAGAGGCCAAGGATTGACGACCTGTCTTTGCGGCCGGTTGATCCAGCTCATTCATCGTTCTATCAGGCTGGGAGCTTTCGGGCTCCCGGTTTTTCTTTGTCAGCGGGGCTTTACCGGAACTAGAGTGCGATTTTCTTCCCGCAGGAGGCATCCTTGGGCAGGAGAAATACAATTGCGAGAGTTCTTGCAGTAGTATTGTGATTTCCAATACTCCCGGAAGAGCCCGGTTGCGGGCCTGCTCTGGGAGAGGGTGTCGCGTTGGCCGCCGCAGGTCCGCGATGTCCGTATCCTGCAGTACTGTTTATCGAGATCGATCGGAGCCAGCAGATGAAAGTTACCCTCAAATCCACGGCCGGCCGCAGCGCCGTTCGGGTTGTTCCCGTGTTTTCCGATGGAGGCGGAGCGAAGAAAGCTTCAGGCCTTGATCCCGCTTTGGCGGCGGTCGTCAGGAAGGCCGATTCTACCGGCATCTTCTCGGGCAAGAAGGGAGAGGTGCTCCCCCAGGTGGCACCGGATTCCGCCGTCGAAAAGACGCTCCTTCTAATTGGGCTCGGGCCCCGAAAGAAGCTCGACGGAGAGGTTCTCCGGACAGTATTCGGAAATCTTGGCCGCAGGCTCGCCGGGCTTTCGGGCAAGAAGGCAGCCCTCTCTCTGGAGCAGGGAGCCGCTGCGGCCTGTATCGCAAAGCTGGGCGCGGCGCAGGCCGCGCGCTGCATGCTGGAGGGATGCAGGCTGGGCGCCTACGACTACCAGGCCCAGAAAGGCGGCAGGAAACCTCGCAAGCCCGCCTCGAGCCTGGCGCTCGAGTGTGGAGATTCCGATGCCTCTCTGCTCAAGCTTCTGCGATCGGGTCTGAAGCTCGCCGATGCCTGCGTCGATGGAGTGAACCTTGCCAGGGAGCTGGCCAATACGCCCGGCAACTACCTCTACCCGGCCAGCCTCGCGGCGAAGGCCCGGTCCATGGCCCGCTCGAGCGGGCTCAAATGCAAGGTGCTTGGAGAGAGAGAGCTGCAGCGCGAGAAGATGGGAGGCATACTTGGAGTCGCCCAGGGAAGCGACCGGGCTCCGAGACTGATCCAGCTCGAATACACTCCGCGAGGCAAAGCCGAAAAGACGCTCGTCATTGTCGGCAAGGCCGTCACCTTCGACTCCGGAGGAATCTCCATCAAGCCCGCCGGCGGCATGCAGGACATGAAATTCGATATGGCCGGCGGTGCCGCGGCGATTGGAGCCATGCAGGCTCTTGCCCGTCTCAAGCCGAAGCTCAGGGTGGTGGCCATCGTGCCTTCGGCGGAGAACCTGCTTGGCGGTTCAGCCTACCGTCCCGGTGATGTGCTGACTTCGGCCAGCGGCAAAACCATCGAGGTCATCAATACCGATGCGGAGGGCAGGCTGTTGCTTGCCGATGCCCTGCATTACAGCCGCCGCTTCAAGCCGGACGCGGTCGTTGACATGGCGACCCTTACCGGTGCCTGCGTGATCGCGCTGGGAACGCATGCCAGCGGTCTGATGAGTAACGACAAGGCTCTTGCCCGCCAGCTATTGAAGGTGTCGGCCGATTGCGGCGAGCGGGTCTGGGAGCTTCCTCTCTTCGACGAGTACTATAAGATGGTCGAGAGCAAGGTGGCGGACGTCAGGAACTCCAGCGGCCGCGACGCGGGAGCATCGACGGCCGGAGCTTTCCTGGGCCATTTCATCAAGGGCGTCCCCTGGGCTCATCTTGATATCGCCGGTACGGCCTGGCGACAGGCTCCCCTGGGCTATCAGCCGCGCGGGGCGACCGGAGCGGGTGTGCGCCTGATGGTCGAATTGGCACTGTCGATGGGGGCCTGAAACGAGGGAGGCCTGAAAAGGCCGATAATAAACAGGAAACAGAATAC
Source organism: Planctomycetota bacterium (assembly GCA_003509045.1). Classification (GTDB taxonomy): domain Bacteria; phylum Planctomycetota; class UBA8108; order UBA8108; family UBA8108; genus UBA8108. The sequence continues at coordinate 2,910 of DODI01000615.1, forward strand.
GATTCTTCAATAGCCAGAGGGACTTACGGGTTGTGAGGTACCCCCTATGGAAACTCAGGCTAATCTTGTTATAATCTTCGATTCGTTAGTTCTAAGCTCACGCGAAAATACGATTTAGAGTTTTTTTCGTTGCCGGGATTCAAGCCGCGGCGAGAAGGTATATCGACGGCCGGTCCACCAGGCTTGCCGTTTAATATGTGATCGGACCTCAGGGGCCGCTCAATCAAAGGAAACAGGTCATCATGAAGCTCATGAATTCTTTTGCCGGCAGGTCTCTTCTGCTCGGCGCTTTTTCTCTCAGTGTTCTTGTTGGCGCGACATATGCCTCCGCCCAGGAACAGCGTAAAGTCTCCCACATTCTGCTGGTCTCCAAGACCCAGGCCGAACAGGTTCGCAAAGAGGTGATTGCCGGCGGCGGCGATGCGAAGGCCTTCACGGCCGCCTGCTACAAGCACTCCAAAGATGCGACCACTAAGCCGCTGGGAGGAAATCTCGGCTTCATTCGTCAAAACAGCGGTTACGACCCTGCCTTCAGCGCGGCGGCGTTCAATCTCAAGACAGGTGGTATTTCAGAGCCGGTTCTTACGGAATTCGGTTGGCACCTGATTCACGTGAGTGAGATCAAGGCCGGTTCAGCTCCAAAAAAAGCAGTCGCGGCAGCAGCCACGGGACAGAAAACCCCGGAGACTTCAAAACCGCCCGCCAAGCCCGCAGCGACGCCGCCG
>DODI01000258.1:0-4676 GCA_003509045.1 Planctomycetota bacterium
GGCCGTAGATCAGTCCCAGCACGGACATGACCACGGTCGCCGGCATTGGCAGGATAATATCCGCCGTCAACAGCGCCATCCCGCATAGCCAGGCCCACCCTCCATAGGATTCCAGCAGGTCCCTGGTTCCCGCAGGCGAAAAGAAATCTTCGAACGAGGTTCCCCAGAAGATAAATGGAATGAATAGAGTGACGATCAGTAAAAAACCGATCAGCAGCGACCTCATCCCTGGCAATCCTCCCCGGGGCAGATGACGGGAGCTACCTGCCCTGCATTTTCTTGGCGATCAACATGGCCATCTCGAGCGCCTGGCCAGCATTCAGCCGGGGGTCTACCTGGGTCGTATAGGCCGTCGAAAGGTCCGACTCCGTCAACCCGCAGGCCCCGCCGATGCACTCGGTCACATCATCTCCGGTCAGCTCGAAGTGTACGCCTCCAAGACGAGAGCCGCAATCACGATGGATGTCCATAGCCTGCTGCAGCTCGCCCAGGATGTTGTCAAAATCACGCGTCTTCACGCCTTCGGAGGTCGACTCGGTGTTGCCGTGCATGGGATCACAGATCCACATAACCTCGACGCCGCTCTCCTTCACCGCCTCGACCAGGCCCGGAAGCCCATCTGAGATGCTTGAATTTCCCATCCGATGGATCAGGCTCAGGCGTCCGGGTTCATTGTCAGGATTCAGAATCCTGGCGAGCGCGACCAGCTCACCCGGCTCGATCGCCTGGGAGATCTTCACCCCGATCGGATTCACGATGCCACGGAAATACTCGACATGCGCGCCATCGAGGATTCGCGTACGCTCACCAATCCAGGGCATGTGGGTCGCCAGGTTGTACCATCCATCCCGGCGCGGGACCTGGCGGGTCTGCGCCGCCTCGTATTCGAGATGGAGTCCCTCGTGACTGCAGTAGAAATCAACCCTGCTGATCTCACTGTCACCAGAGCCCATGATGCTCTCGACAAATCCTATCGAGTCACGTAGGGCATTGACCATCCCCTGGTATTCTTTGAGCAGGCTCTCATCGCGAACAAAATCGAGCCGCCAGTACTCGGGGTGGTTGAGGTCGGCGAAGCCGCCGGCGGCAAGAGAACGTATGAAATTCATCGTCATCGCAGAGCGCTCGTAGGCCCTGAGCAATCTCTGCGGATCGGGAATCCTGTCGCCCTCGGTAAAGTTCAGATTGTTGACCATGTCCCCACGATAAGACGGCAGGGTCTCATCCCCCCTGGTCTCCAGGTCGCTCGAGCGCGGCTTGGCGTACTGCCCGGCGAAGCGTCCCACACGGATGACTTTTTTCTTGCCGCCAAAGAGCAGCACGAGGCTCATCTGGAGAAGGATCTTGAGCTTGTTGGCGATATTGTTCGACTCGCACTCATCAAAATTCTCAGCGCAGTCGCCTCCCTGCAGCACGAAGGCCTGCCCGCGGCTCGCCTGGGCCGCGTAGTCCTTCAGCCTCTCTACCTCCCAGCTGGTAACCAGCGGGGGCAGCCTTCCCAGCTGCCCCACGACCTCTTGCAGGGCTTCCGAATCCGGGTAGTCCGGCATCTGAATGACCGTTTTTTCCCGCCAGGAATGCGGGGACCAGGCTTTATCCATGATTTCTATACTTTCAGAGGGACTGGAAACTACCTACCCGCTCTCGGGCATTGCAGACAATCGATCTACGATATCAACAAGCGAAGAGACATCAACAGCAACCCCGCACCTTCCAGCTTTTTGAAGCCATCCGGGCCTGTAAAATTATGCCATCTATATACCCTGAACGCCCACGGAGCAGTAAAGGAACCCCGAGTAGACCGATGATCGCTCTCTGCCGCGTTTTCAGGCTGAATCATAAAGCTCCACCCGAATTTCTATAAGTTATTACTTCTTTTGGAATTACAGATGATCAATATAGGCTGGCAGGCGCCGACTTCCAGCCCATCGTCACAGTCGGTCGGTCCAACCAGGCGCGGTTGCGGTAGCCAGGGTCGACCGGTTCCAAAAAGCTGTCCCCGAGGATCTGGCCGCGACTTGATACCGCCTTCTCATAGATCTAAACTCCTTCTCCTTTCACCCCTTCTCTGAATTGAAACGAAAACGCCATGAAGCCCGGTAAGAGACCGGAAAACCCCAGCTTTTCTTCCGGTCCCTGCGCCAAGCGCCCCGGCTGGAACCTGGCCGCCCTGGAAAACGCCTGCCTGGGGAGATCGCATCGATCCACAGAAGGAAAGGCCCGGCTCACAGAAGTCATCGAGAGGTCAAAAAACCTGCTTGGGCTGCCGGCGGACTACCTGGTTGGAATCATCGGAGGCTCCGACACGGCGGCCGTCGAGATGGCCTTGTGGAATCTGCTCGGTGCAAGGGGAGTGGATGTCTTCGCCTGGGAGAGCTTCTCCAGGGGATGGGCCGATGAGATCATCAACCAGCTCGGTCTCGAGGATACGCGGGTATTCGAGGCCGACTACGGCAGCCTGCCCGATCTGTCCCAGGCCGACCCCTCCAGGGATGTCGTCTTCACCTGGAATGGAACGACCTCCGGCGTCAGGGTTCCCGATGGAAACTGGATCGCCGAAGACAGGGAAGGCCTCAGCATCTGCGATGCCACCTCGGCCGTCTTCGCGATGGAGCTCCCCTGGGACAGGCTCGACGTGACCACCTACTCCTGGCAGAAGGTCCTGGGAGGCGAGGCCCAGCATGGAATCATCATTCTCAGCCCGAGAGCCATCGAGCGCCTGGAGAGCTACCAGCCCGAGAGGCCCCTGCCGAAGCTCTTCCGCCTGAAGAAGAACGGAAAACTCATCAGCGGAATCTTCGAAGGAAGCACGATCAACACTCCCTCCCTGCTCTGCGTGGAGGACGCCCTCGACGGCCTGCGCTGGGTAGATTCCATCGGCGGCGCCGGGGGGCTCGCGGCGCGGAGCGAGAAAAATCTGGAGGCGGTCTCGGCCTGGGTCGACAGGAGCGAATGGGTTGACTTCCTCGCGGCCGACCCAGCGACAAGATCCTGCACCTCGATCTGCCTGAAGATTGTCGACCCCTGGTTCGCCGCGCAGGGCGTGGAGGAGCAGACCGCCATCGAAAAGCGTCTTGTCGCCATGCTCGCCGAAGAGGAAGCCGCCTGGGATATTGGTTCCTACGCCGCAGCTCCGCCCGGACTCCGGATCTGGGGCGGCGGAACAGTAGAAACCTCCGACCTCGAGGCTCTCTTCCCCTGGCTTGACTGGGCCTTCGAAGAAACCAGAAATCATCCTCCTGCGTAAGATCCCCGATTGAAAGGCAGCCGAGCTCATGTACAAAGCCGTAGCAACCCTCTGGATCGTCTGCCTGAGCTGCCATTGCTTTGCGGCGAATGGAAACCGGCTTGCCTACCTGGATGAGAACGACCCCTACTACGTCTCCCTCGATTTCCCCAGGCTGACAACGCCCCAGTGGATCGGCGAGGACGGCGTTGAACTCGCCGTGGTCCTCTCCATCGATGACATGAGGGATGTCGGACACTACGAGAACTTCCTGCGGCCGATCCTCGATCGACTGAAGAAGATCGATGGGCGCGCCCCCATCAGCATCATGACCAACTCCATCCCTCCCGCGGAACCGCATCTGCAGACCTGGCTGGCCGAGGGGCTCAGCCTGGAAACCCACACGATCGATCACCCCTGCCCCCTGCTGAACGGAAATGATTTTCCCAGGGCGAAATCCACCTTCGATCGCTGCGTTGATCTCCTGACGAAGGTCGAGGGCAACCTGCCGGTAGCCTTCCGGATGCCCTGCATGGACTCGCTGAACACCCCCAGCCCGCGGTTCTTCGCCGAGATCTTCAACCGCGTGACTCCGGCTGGAAACTTCCTTACCATCGATTCTTCCATCTGCAATATACCCACAGCGGCCGATGCCGAGCTGCCGCGCCGCCTCCTGGTGGATGATGACGAGCGCGAAAAATTCCGTAAATACGTCCCCTTCGAATCCTATGTCAATACGATCGAGAACTACCCCTACCCCTATGTCATAGGAAAGCTCTGCTGGCAATTTCCCTGCGCGATCCCAAGCGACTGGCAAGCCCAGAAGCTCCATGGGGTCAACAACCCCGTGACGGTGAACGACCTGAAGGCTGCGGTCGACATCTACGCGTTGAAGAAGGGCACCTTCAGCCTGATCTTCCATCCTCACGGCTGGATCAGGAACACCCAGCTCGTCGACCTGGTCGATCACGCGGTGAAGAATTACGGCAGGAAGGTCAAGTTCCTGAACTTTGATGAGGCGGCGGAGAGGATCCGGACAAACCTGCTGGAAGGCGAGGCCCTCAGGGGAAAAACCGGTAGAGGAAATGGAGTCAGGTTGCTTGATCTCGACGGAGATGGATTCCTGGATGTCATCATCGGCAATGCCCGGTTGAGCAGGACCAGGCTCTGGTCTGCGGCCCACTCACGCTGGAGCGAGGGCGCCCTGCCGCTCAAGCTCATCGAGACCGCTGGGGCGGGCGCCGGCATCGACGCGGGCGCGCGCTTCGGCATCCTGCGCGAAGACGGCGCAGCCAGCATGATCTGCAGGAGCCGGAGCCAGGCCGGCGGCTGGCATTTCGAAAACGGAGCCTGGGTCGAGGATCCGACCCTGCTGCGGGGACTCGAGCTGGATGGCAAGCCTGTCTACACCTCCCTTGAGGGCAGGGACCAGGGTGTTCGCCTTCGAGAC
>DODI01000457.1:0-3414 GCA_003509045.1 Planctomycetota bacterium
GAGGTTCAGGGCACCGGTGAGGAGGCCGGCGGCCGCGGCGGCCGGGGCGGCCGCGAGCGCGAGCGTGGACGCGGCGATGACGGCCGGGAAGGCGGCGGCCGGGTGAAAAAGTTCAACGATGCGGAGGGCAGATTCGAGATAGATGACCTGTCTCCGGGGGCGTATACGGTTGAGGTTGTTGCCCCTGGATATACCGGGCAGCGTGTCGAGACCGATGTTCTTGCCGGTCGCGCCGATAAAGAAATGATCATCACCATGGATGAAGGACTCTCCGTTACAGGAGAGGTTCTTGACCGTTCCAGTCAACCTGTAGCGGGAGCCAGTATCTACCTCCTGGCCAGGGCCGAGCCTCAGGGCGCCACCTCGGGCCGGCGAGAGCGCGGCGAGCGTGGCGATACCGGTGATCGGCGCGAGGAGCTTCGCGAACGTCTTCAGCAGGCCAGGGAAGGCTCCAGAGGCGGTCGCAGCGGAGGCCGGGAACGCCAGGACGAGAAATCCCAGAAAGAGGCCGCGGCCTTGATTGCCGGCCTTGGCGCCAATGAAAGCAATGAGATCGAGAGCGATGATGCTGGCTACTTCAAGCTGGGTGAGGTTCCCGAGGGGACCTACAACCTGGTCGTCTACCATGATGCCTTTCTGCCTTATGTTTCCCGGGTCTCCATTCGTGAGTCGAGGGGGATTCGTCCCGAGACCGTACGGCTTGATCCCGGCGAGACGGTGACCGGAAAGGTGAGCTACCAGGAAGGGCGGGAAACTCCCGCCGGCGTAACCCTGATCTTCACCGACCAGCAGGGTCTCAATAAGATGGTGAGTACCGATGAGCGCGGGCGCTATAGCGCCACCGGGTTCATGAGTGGAACCTACAATGTCCGGGCGCGTCTCGGAGATTCGAGGACAGCTCCCCAGACCTTCAGCGTCGGCAGGGGCTCGAATAAATTCGATTACGAGATCCCCGGGGCCGCGGCTCCGCAGAGAAAGTAGCGCTTCGCGCGTAATCAGTCGTCGTCCTGATCGTCCGGGTCAGCAGTGTCCTCCCGCGGAGGCTTGGGCATCCGTCGCAGCTTGTCCTCTCTGCGGGTCAGCCGGGTGAGGTTCTTGTCACCGTATCCCCGCCGTCCGGAGAAGATACTGTAGGCGTAGCGCATCTGTCGGGCCCAAATCTCCTCGGGCATTCCCGACTCGCCTGTGCCGATTCCAGGGAGAGCGACACTCTTGATTCCTTCAGCCTCCGGTTCCGCGATTGCGAGGAAGGCTCCGCGCGCGGCGAGGTAGGCATTGAGGGTTCCATCGATGCTTCTGGGGGTCCTGCAGGCAGAGACGTAGATCAGGTGGGTGCAGGGAGCCTCTCCGTTACCCAGCCCTGCGCATGGAATGACAAGGCCCTGCCCGACAAGCAGCTCGCCGTTGCAGTCCTCTCTGATCTTTTTGCGGACCAGGTCCTGCAACTCAAACCCGAAGAGTTCGCTGGCCTGGAGCTCGAGGCCGCGGACAAGGAATCCGTAGGAGTTGCCAGGCAGCACAACGGCATCGCTGCCGCAGGAGAAGATGTCGCCCGTTACGATTCGAACCTCGGGGCTCTTTTCGAATCGACGTTCCCAGGCACCGACGACAGAGTCTTTTTTATCGCAGAGAGTGACCTGCATTTCCATTTATCAACAATTTCCCATTTGTTCCAGGGGGTTGAATCTTGTTTTATGGCGATCGCAGATGATCATAGATGAGACTGGGATCACATCTCAAGTGAAGCATTTGTTAATCTCGAAATGGAGCCGTTCTTTAACGATGAGCCAGACGGAAGAGTTTGCCGCAGGACAGAGTGACTACGAGGGTCTGCAGGAAGATGTCCGTTCGATGGAGCTTCCCGGGATCGAGGTTTTTACGAACCAGTATTCTGACCGGGTCTACGAGATCACCATGGAGACGCTGGAGTTCAGCTGCATCTGCCCGAAGACAGGGCAGCCTGATTTCGCGACCTTCCGGATCGTCTACACCCCCAGGGAGCTCTGTGTTGAGCTGAAATCTCTCAAGCTCTACCTCGGAGCGTTTAGGAACATCGGGATCTTCCATGAACACGCGGTGAATCGAATCCTTGATGATTTTTCCGGGGCGGTGAAGCCGGCCCGGGCGCTGGTCACGGGGAGCTTTAACGCTCGCGGCGGAATCCAGACGACCGTTGAGGCGAGCTATGAGGGCGGGGTCTCCTGATCGAACTTATTTCTCGGCTGGCTTACGTGAGCGAAGCACGATCCGCTCTTTCTCGGCAGCATCCGCTTTCTGCAGCAGGTCAAGGAATTGCGGGAAACGTGCAGGGGCGATAGGTCCCGGCTCGATGGTCAGCTTGCGTTCAATAGACAGCGTCCCGGCCTCCTGCTTGTAGGTGAGGGAGTAGTTCGCTCGCTGCCCCGAGAGGTTGACGTTGGAGGGAAGCTTGCCCACCTCGAAGTTTTCACCGAGGTGAACCAGGATCTTGTCTTGCTTGGCCCGTCTCTGCCGTACCTCGTAGGGGTGTTTTCGCGTTGGCGGCGCGCCGTAAGATCTGACCAGCTGCGCTGGCTGCAGGACCGGAGGGAGGATGGAATCTTCTCCGCTTCGAACCATGAGCTTCGGCGCCTCGAGCTTGAACTCCAGCGCGAAGGGCTGGGTTTTGTCATTGATCCCGATGAAGCCGCCTTTCTCGACCTTGGCTCCGGGGAACAGCTGGGTGGCAAGACCGCTGGTCATCAGGGTCATCTGGAAGGCGTTCAGGTTGCTGAAGCGATCCTTCTGCATCCAACCCTGGGCGGCCTTTGTTTCCATCACGAAGTTGACATCGACCGCCACGTCTTCGCCCAGCTTCCAGGTGGCTCTGGTCGCACTCTCGTAGACCTCCGCAGGGATGCTCGGCAGGTCCACGATCCGCGAGCCGGCCTGGTCTATGACCAGGGCCTTGCCCTTACTGAAGAACTCAGGCAGGAACCCGAAGGGCAGGTCGCGGTACTGCAGGGAAATGTAGAGGGGCTGCTTGCCGGTCGGCTCCAGCAGGATGTGGGGAGCCCGGAAGTAGGTGTTGCTCGGGTACTCCCAGTCGGTCTTTCGCTCCAGGTTCTCGTCCCTTCTAAGGAAGGCCCAGCGGGAGGGTACGCCGGCCGCGTCCAGGAGCGCCTTGAAGAGGAAGGTCCTGTTGCCTGATTTTTCCAGCAGGACTCGGATGGCGACGGAAGAGCCGGTGTCCTTGGTGACCACCTCGTTGACGTGGTTGTAGATGGCGCGGGCTTTTTTAATCGGGTCGGCGAGCTCCCCGGCGGCCTCCGCGGCCGTCGCCCTGAGCTCCGGCGTCAGCGCGGTGGCCTGGCGGCTGTAGATCCTCAGGGCTCTCTCGATGTCCTTCCAGGTTTTCTTTGGCCGCATCTGGGTGCTGGGAACGTAGCCGGTGTA
>DODI01000457.1:3743-5272 GCA_003509045.1 Planctomycetota bacterium
TGGGGCATGGCGCGTTCGGACTGGATTCGTCCGGCGTTGTTCGACTCGAAGGTGACCACCCTGGTCCCATCTTCCAGCGTCTTGTCGCTTCGCATGACCTTGACGATTCCGTTGGTGTCGCTGGCCTGGTCGAAGGCTGTGGTGACGATATCGCTGTCGAGGCCGGGGGGCAGTATGTAGACCAGCCGGGAAAGAAGAAAGGACTGTCGATAGTTGAAGTCCTGGAAGAAGAAGGGACCGTGGCGGTAGTGCACTCCCCGCGCGTTGGACTTGTCGACAACATAGGCGAACTCGGTATGGGCCCCGGGCAGCATGCCGGGCATTACATAGTTTCCTCCCGAGAGGGCCGCCACCGGTTCGAGGCTTTCCCCTTCAGCGGTGAGGGTTCGCAGCTTCAGGACCTCGCCTGCGGTTCGTACCTTGGCCACCTGGTCTTTTGCCTCCTCGCTCAGGAGCTTGAAGGCCTGGTGGATGTATTCGCTCGAGGACCCATCCTGGTAGACCCGGACAACGCTGATGTCGAGAATGCTCAGGGCCTGGGCCTTTTCGACCAGCGGGCCGTTGGCGGGCACCCGGGGAAGCCATTCTTCCAGGTTCTCATCGTAGGGTGTCCAGAATCGGCTGTCTCCGGCTTCCCGCTCTTTGAGGAATCTCCTGGTTTTCAGGTCTCCGGGCGCGAGGGCCAGGCTCTCGCGATACATGGATAGCGCGCTCTCTTCCTCATCCGCGGCAGAGTAGAGCCGTGCCAGGGCTTTCTTATGCGCGGGGGACCAGTCCCGCGCGCCGACTGCGGCCGAGTACCAGGAGATGGCGTCCCTGGCGCTCGAGCCCTTGTCCTTGATCATCCGCAGGGCGATTGACTCGGCGACGGAGTGATTGTCGAGGGCGGACTGGCGGCTCTGGTTCAGCAGCTCGAAGGCTTTCTTCTTGTTGCCTAGCTGGCTGTTCAATCCTGACATGATCGACAGCAGGGAGCTTCCGCTGCGATCTCTGCTATAGGCCTGATTGTAGTATTCAAGGGCCTTCAGCGGGTTCTCTCTCTTGCGGTAGCGGGCGGCATCAACCATCCAGGGAGTTGGGGAGGCCGGTGCGATTTTTCGTATCTTGTCAAGAACCTGCTTCTCTTCGGTTTCCCAGCCTAGCTCGGCGTAGACGAGTTGAAGTTTCTTGAGGCCAACAAGAAACTCGGGGTGTTTCTCAACGACATCTCTCAGGCGTACCGCAGCGTCGTCGTTTTTCTGGTCCTGCTGAAGGATCGTGGCGAGGCCTGTTTGCGCGGGCAGGAAGGCTTCGTCCATCGTGGCCGCCTTCTGCCAGGCATCCCGGGCCCTGTTCTTGGATTGGGCTGCCGGCAGGTAGGAGGCGGCCTGGAAGACGGCGGCTCCATGGTGCAGGACCCAGGGGTCGTCGGGCGCCAGTTCGATCGCCTTTACGGCTTCGGCAACAGCCAGGTCGTTGCGGCTGTTCCACTTGTGGAGTATCGCGAGGCCGCTGTGTTCGAGCGCCATCGCGAGGGATTTTTTCGCGGG
>DODI01000174.1:0-2273 GCA_003509045.1 Planctomycetota bacterium
CCTCAGCCGTGTCTCCAGCGGGCCCCTCGATGATGACAGCCTGGGTATCGTCCTCGAGCGGCTTGAAATTTTCGTCCTGCAGCAGCGCGGAGAGACGGACAATGTCGCCAAAGCCGTAGGCCTGACGGTCGGATTGGAGCACGCTGCGCCTGCCTCCAGAGAGCCTTGCCTCTGTAAGGTGCCGGATGGTCTGAAGCCAGAACTGGTCGTAGATTTCCTCTGTGGTCGATCTCCAGCGCCAGGTCTCATCGCTGCCGAGGAAGATGGTGCGTCCCCCGGCGAAGTACTGCCAGGCCATGAGTGGCTGGGCTTTGCCTGAGAGCGCCCGGGATGGGTCGGAGTGTGTAAAGAGGACTGTCGCGCCGGGCTTCGCCTTGCGGACCCGCAGGGACCAGTAGATCCCGGGGAGCTCCTCCCAGCGATCCCTGTTTCGCAGCGGATTTGAGGAGAGCCTGGTGGAGTCGTGTGTCGCTGCCGCCCGTGTGGGCTGCAGGGGCCATTCCTTCAGGGAGAAGGTGGTGGTCCCGGGGAGCTCTCCGCCGGCGGAGAGCTCGGCCAGCACAGGGAGCATCTCGTGGACCGGTTTCAGGGTATTGGAGGCGAAGAAGGAACGAGAGTATTTTTCGCCGGCGACAAAGATCAGCCCGCCGTTCTGTTCCGAGACAAAGCGCCGCAGTAGCCCCGGCAACTCGGCCGGGAAATCTCCAGGTGCGGGGTCGAGGAGGATGGCTACATCGTATTCGAACAGCTCCCTGGCGCTGGCCGGCAGCTTGTCGAGGCTTACGTTGCCGCCCTGGGGGAAGTCCGGATCGGCGCTCATCAGCCAGCCGGATACCGATACGCGGCGGTCACGTCGCAACAGGTTGAGGAGGAATCGGTATTCATAGCTCGGCGCTCCGGCGATCAGCAGGACCCTCGAGGCCTCCTCGATCACCTCGACCGGAGCGGAGGATTCGTTGTCGTCTTCAAAGGTCTCCTCCTCGCGTACGGTGATGCGGGCGCTCAGTCTGTGCGATCCGGTTTCCTTGAGGTCGAGGGTGAATCGCGCGGTGGTGGTGTCTTTCCCTGGTTCGAAGCCGATCGTCGAGCTTTTTACCAGGCGCTCGGGACCATCTGTCTTGCCGTCAGGAGAGAAGGAGTCAAAGAGCTGGACCTCGACTGATTCGTTGCCGTAGCCTATGTGGCTGAGCTGTACATCGACGGCTAGTGGGTCGCCAGCGAAGACACGCTCGCTTGCGAGAATCGAGTCGACCCGAATGTTACGGGGCGGGGAGGGGTCTCCGACACCCACCGTGTGCGCGGGGATGTTGTTCTTCTTCAGGAAAGAGACGATCGAAGGGACATCTTCACCCGCAGTCAGGCGGCCGTCGCTGATCACGACAACCGCGGCGATTTTTGACCCGGCCTGCTGCTCGACAGCCTTGCCCAGGGCGTCTGAGAGGTTGGTGACGGTCCCCTCGGGGGTGAGGGAGAGCTCCGTTTTCGCAGGGGTTTTCTCGGTGGATTCCGTGGCGCCCTCCTTTTCGAGCGTCGGGCGGCGGAGCTCATTCGAGAAGGTATAGATCTCGAGCCGGTTCTTCTCCTCGAGCAGTTCCAGCAGCTTCTGGTCAGGGTCCCGGAGCAATCGGTTTACCAGCTCGGCTCGCGTGAGCTCTGGAATCCGGGCCGGATCCAGCCTGAGCCCGCTGGCCAGGGCTTTCAGCGTGTCTGGAGATGACCGGTAACCGTCTTTCAGGGTCAGGCTGAGAGAATCATCGAGGAGAAGTATCGTTGATTTACGGATCTCTTTTTCCCGGCTGACCTCGATGACGGGATAGAAGACGACCAGGGCCAGCAGTAATACGAAGAGAGCGCGGATGGAGGCGATCGAGTACTTCTTCCAGCGAGCCAGGGCTCCCTCACGCGAATAGGTCAGGAAGACCATGGCTATACCCGCGGCGATCACGAGCAGCGCCAGCAGGCCGAGCTCTCCCTCGGGGAATCGCGCCAGGCGGAGGTTGGCTTCGCCGCCTTCGAGGGACGAAGGATCTATCGAGAGCCAGCGAAGGAGCCATTGGGGCAGGGGGAGATCGTTCATCTTGCCTCCCTCCCGGCGGGTGTCTTGTGGTGTGCGAAGCGGCAGGCGAGATAGCCCTCGAGGAATAGAAAGAGGATCAAGATCAGCAGCAGGAGATCGGCGATCTCGAACTGCCCTCGGCCTGATTCGGAGAAGAGCTCCTCGTTTCGTATCACCTCGAGGTCGAGATCCGGATAGAGTGTCTTGATCTGTTCGG
>DODI01000174.1:2576-4539 GCA_003509045.1 Planctomycetota bacterium
CTGTCTTGATCTGTTCCGCAGTGACGCGGGCTGGGTTGGACTCCTCCGGGTCGCTTCGGATGGCGAGCGCCCGCCATTCCCGCTCAGTGCCGGCTACCCGGTCAAGGCCGATTCGGAAGAGGCCCGCCTGCAGGGTGAAACGTTCGCCCACCAGGAAACGGAATTCAGCCTTGCCCGTCTCACTCGTTTTGACCGGGGTCGCCTTGAGGGAACCTTCTGATCGTTCGTCAACGGCGAGATAACGGGCTTCGGTCTTATGCTCGCTCACGTCGATGGCGAACTCGATCGGCTGGCCGGCCATGAATTCGGGCAGACGTCCCCGCTCCTTTCCGATGGTGTCCATGATCTGCCTGAGAAGAATGGGGAAGGTCGCGTTCGGCGGCCAGTCATGCCACTCATCATCGGCTGTAGTCGCGAACAGGATGGTCCGTCCCTTGCCGAATGATTTTTCAACAATCGCCGGGCTCGAGTTCGGGTCGGAGAAACCGGCGATGATTCTGCTCCCGGCGGTCGGCTGCAGCAGCCAGAACTTCTCGAAGAGAACCTGCTGCAGGTAAGGCTCCGCGTCCCCTCTCAGGAGGCGGAAGTAGGGATGGTTGAAGTCGGGCCGCAGGCTCCAGCCACCGCCCTGGCTTCCGGCCGCCTTGCCCAGCTCTGCCGGGAGGAGGCCGCTCCAGGGGCGGGCCTCGCCCGCTTCTCCCATGCCCAACTCGCGAGACCAGACCGCAGGGTCGGCCTGGTCTCCCGGAAAGACCAGCAGGGTTCCTCCGCCGGCCACAAATCGTCCGAGATTTCTGCGAAACTCTTCCGGCAGGCTGTAGGTGTTGGCGAGGAATACCGCGTTGTAGCGGTCCAGGGAGGTCTGGGGGAGGTTGTCCTCGGTGACGACCACCGGCAGGATTCCGAAGGATGACTCGGCTCCTGGTGACAGGGCATTGGCTACGAAGTCTGTCTCGCCTTCCCACGGTTCGGAGGACGGCTCTCCATTCACGAGGAGGACCTCGGATGTCTCAACCACATCGATGACGAAGGTATAGAGGTTGTCGCCGGGCAGGGGATCCTTTACTCCCATGAGCTGAGCCTCTACCCAGTAACGGCCGGCCGAGCGGAAGGTCGAGGTCACCGTCGCCCGCGCTCTCGAGGCGCCTTCGATCACGGGGATCGGCTGGGCTACGGCCGTAGATGAGGTCGTTCGCTTGCCGCTGAGGGGGCCGAAGGTCAACTGGGCGCGCAGGTTCCTGACTGCCTCGGATGAGAAATTGTCGATGCTGATATGGATCTCCGCCGGGATCCCCACGGTTGGCCGGCCGCCCTCGATGCTGACGCCGGAGATGGCGAGGTTGGCGGTGTCCTCGGATCCGACATCGTAGATGATGATTCTTGGGGGATTGTCCTGGGCTTGGGCAAGGCGTCCGAGCGCTTTTTTCAGGGAGTCGTTTGCGCCCCCGGCTCCATCTGTCCAGTCGATAGCCCGCAGGTCGGTGATGATCGAGAGAGAGCGGGGACGGGCGACGCCTGTCTCCGAGGTTGAGCTGAGCTCTGCGAGGTTGTCGATCGTGGCGCTGAGATCCATCCGGGTTCCGGTCGGCTGAAGCAGCCTGACGCTCTTGAGCAGCTTGCGAACACTCTCCTCATCCGCGAAGCTGCCCCGGATCGCGGCCTTGGGACGCGATGGGCGAAGGATCAGCGCGCTGTCCCTGCTGCCGCCGCGGCCCAGCCGTTCCAGCTCCCGAGCGAGGGCCTCGCGGCCCTTTCGGAAGGTTGTTCCATCAGCTTCGTTGCGGTTCATCGAGAGGGAGTCATCGAGCACGAAGACCTTCTCTTCGCTCTTGAAGGCGCCCGCCAGCCAGGAATATTCGGTGTCCGAGAGCATGGGGCGCGCGAGAAAGAGGGCGAGCAGGATCATCATCAGGGTTCGCAGGATCAGCAGGATCAGGTGCTCCAGGCGAAGCCTGCGCCTGGT
>DODI01000468.1:0-4194 GCA_003509045.1 Planctomycetota bacterium
GATCTCGCCGCCGTAGCAGCCGAGATCGGAGAAGCCGAGGTCGTCGGCCATGATCAGCAGAACATTGGGGCGGGGCGGTCCGGAATCTTCAGCTCGAAGGCCGGTGGCGAAGACCGCCACGGTCAGCAATGAGAGAAGGAGGAGACGGCCTGTGGTGTCGCCTGGTTTCATTTCAATCCTGGTTTTCTCTCTCAGGGGTAGACGCAGCTCAGCTCGCCGGCCTGGCGTAGCGGCCGAGGAAGAGGATGCTTCCCGTCGCCTTGTCGCGGATCAGGAAAAGGAAGGGGTGATCGGCCCGGAAGCTCGGTCCCCGGCGAATCGACCGCAGCCCGACAACCGCGCCTGTGGCAGCGGCAGCCTCGGTACCCTCCTCGTTCACCTCGACGAAGGCCTTGTGAAAGACGCCGCTGAGGTAGAGTTTCCTGCTGCCATCCATCCCCGAAAAATCAGCGTCACTGAAAGCCTTCTTCATCCCCAGGTTCTGCAGATGGCTCGAGAGCTCGAAGCGGGAGGTCATCTTGAATTTCGGGAACAGGGTGTCGACCTTTATCCGGAGCAGCTTGCCGAGCCAGCCCGACAGCTTCCCGGCTGAGAGGTTTTTCTCGAGCGCGGCCAGCCCATCCACCTTGCGCGGCAGCAGCACGACCATGGAGACCTTCTCTCCCTTATACGGCATCTCGAGGGCCTGGATCTCCTCGTCCTGGAAGAAGCCGAAGTTGCCCTTCTGGAACATCATCGGGGTCTTCGCACTCTTGCCGGACGCCATCCTGAAGGGTCGTTCGCGGGTACTCTTAACCTTGAACTGGGTCGCCCAGTTCCCCTTGAAGTAGATCGCGTTGGTCAGGACCATGCGGGTCAATGGATCGATGGAGCCTTCCGGAAGCAGATCCTTGATCTTCTGCCGGGTCTCTCCCTCGACCCAGCGGTTGATAACGCCACGGGCCTCCTCCGGGGAGCGGTAGTCAAGCGGCCGGCCGGCCGAACCGTACTCCTCCTTGATCTGCTTGAGGTAGCTCTTGAGGAAGCGATATTTATTCTGCGGCCACAGGGCGTTGGCGATGGACATTTCGACACCGCCCTTGCCGCCGGCGGCCCGCAGGCTCCGCTGCAGTTCCCCGAAGGCGGCGTGCAGACGGTCGCGCCCGAGGGGGCCACCTTCCTTGTCGGGTTTCAGGGTAAACTCGAGAGCCCCCGCCATCTGGCTGGCCGTTTCACCCCGCGCCCCGCCCCAGGTCATCGCCATGGCGGTGGAGATGCTGTAGGGCGAGAAAAACAGGTTTCCCGACCCGTCATTCAGCTCCCGGTAGAGCTTGAGCGCGAACCGCGTATTGTCCACCGCGAGATCTTCCACATCGGAAGCGGGACAAGCACCTGCAAGCAGGGCAAAGACTGCGAAGACCGCCAGGGTTTTCTTGAGCCAGTAAGGACGCCGGGGATTCATGGTTCGTTCCTTTCCAATGTTCTCAGGTTACAGAACCATGGACCTCATCCGGGAATGTTTGTTCCAGAAAAACCGGGCTTCCCAGAGCTTCTTTTCCAACAGGGAAGGTCCTGCAACTGCGATTTCCTACTTGGGTTTGCTTTTCTTCTTCTTCGCGGCCGCGGCGGCTCGGCGAGCCTCCTGTTCTTTCTTTTCTTCAGCGGCTGCAGCAGCAATACGCGCATCCCGCTTCTTCTTCTCTTCAGCTGCGGCGGCTGCGTTGGCCTTTCTGCGAGCTTCGGCCTTCTTTTTTGCTTCAGCAGCGGCGACAGCACGACTCGCATCTCGCTTCTTCTTCGCTTCAGCTGCGGCAGCTTCGAGGGCCTTCCGGCGAGCTTCGGCCTTCTTTTTAGCTTCAGCAGCGGCGACAGCACGGCTCGCATCCCGCTTCTTCTTCGCTTCAGCTGCAGCAGCTTCGAGGGCCTTCTTGCGATCTTCGCTCTTCTTTTTCGCTTCGGCAGCGGCGGCGGCCCTCTTGGGGTCCACAGCCCTCTTCGAGGTCGAGCGGGCGCGGGCCGTCGCCCTCGCACTGGTCTTTTTACGCGGCGCGGGTTTCACGGCTTTTTTCTTAGAGTCAGCTGCGGCCTTCTTCGCAGCTTTTTTACGAGCCTTCTCTTCGGAAGCCTTCTTCGCCTCGGCCGCGGCCTTCGCGCGTGCCGCGTCCCGCTCGCGCTTAGCCTCGGCATCCTGGCGAGCTTTCAGCTCGGCCTGATATTTTCCCCGTACCTTTTCGAGGGACTCCTGTTCGCGCCTGAGGCCATCGATAGTTTTTTTCGTGGCGGCTTCGCTGCCCTGGTACCTGGTCTTGAGATCTGCCAATTCCTTGCGGTTGCGCGCATAGGCCGCCTTGTAGCTCTCAGCGGCGGCCTTAGCTCCCCGGCGGGCAGATTCCACTCTCTTTTCTACATCTGCGATCCTGCGGTTGTAGTCGCTTAGTCGCTTATCACTAGGCGCGGCTCTCCTTGCCTGCTTTTTCTTCGAGCGAGCATCTTTTTTCTCAGGCTTGGAGGTCTTCGCCTTTTTGGCGTCTTTATCAGTCGCAAGGGCCGGCAGTCCAGCGGCACCCAGGAAGAATACGGCGAGAAAAGACAGGGCAAGCAGATTGGATAAGCGGGTCACGGGTGATTCCTTTCAAGGGGGTTGATTCAGATTCCAGAACACCATTTCAGTATCGCAGTGTATCGCAGAAGGGGGAAATCAGGGTGCGCATTAAGGGCCATCGCAACTCTGGCCCTCGATGCCCAGCAGCACCGTGCGCACCGCCACGCCGGCGTTGACGGCCGCGACCAGGTCGGTGGCCGCGGTGAGCGACTCCTGCGAAATACCGGCTGCGAGAGCCTTCTTCGTACGGCCACCGGTACAGTAGGAGCAACCACGGGTGATCGTCACAGCCAGGCCGATGAGGTGCTTTTCGCGTTCGCTGAGGTGCTCGGTGGCATTGGCCTTCTCAAGGGCCTGCATGACGTGTAGCTCTTTCGGGTCCATGGGGTTTTTACTCCTGTATCTTCTTTCGAGGGTTAAGTGAAGGTTATCTGCGAGCAGTCCGTGGACTCCCTGGTGAAGGGAGCTGCCGCACCAGCCGGGTCCAGTTGCCCTGGCGGTCCTTGACCGCCACATCGAAACGAATACCTGCGGCCCGCGGCAGCGGCTTCTTCAACTCCAGCACCCATACACCGGGGGATACCCGGCGGAATGCAGGACCGAGGTTTTCACCCGCTGCAAGAGCATCGAGAGCGACACTGGCCACCACCTTGAAGCTGGAAAGATCAAGGCCGCTGCCATGGTCAGACATTCCGATCCGTACCCGCTTGAGGGCACCAGGGTGGCCGGCGGCGGGTTCCGCGAGCGTGACCACCGGGCGCTCATCATCGAGAAACCAGCCGTACTGCGGGTCGCGGTCAATCGGGCAGCCGAGGTCGATCCAGCGCACGAGCGTGCGCCGTGATTCATCGCTGAGGGGAGGCACCTTGATGGTCCTGCCCTCGGGGCCCTTGTAGGTTCCGGCGACCGCGGCGGGAGGCGGCATGCTGCTGCCAAGATAATCGATGTCATAGCGGGCCCGGGCCCAGTCGGTTTCAACCCGTTCTCCCTTGTGGGTAAAGTAACCCACGCCGGGCTCCGGCTCGCTGGGATGGTCTTCATTGCTGAACCCATCGAGGCGGCGGCCGAAGAGCTTCCAGGTCAGGAGACTGCGACGCGACTGCAGCTTGCGGATGTAGCGCGAGGCGTTGGGGTAGCCCCAGGAGTTGTAGCCGATGGGCTTGTGACCGAACTTCGCCTTCTCATCCATCGCCAGGCGAACGTAGGTGCCGGGGAATTTTCCGTGCCGGTCGACCTGGATCGAGGTGCCATCGTCATCCAGGATTAGGTTACCGGCCGGCTTCTGCCAATCCTTGGTATGGCAGGCAACGCAATGGGCCTCCAGGATGGGGCGGATGTCGCGGAAATATTCAACCGTGACAGTCGCCTGTTTTTCCTCCCGCAGGCCGGTCGAGTTGTCGCTGTCCCATTGCCGGTCGGCCGCTCCCACCCCCCTCGACTCAACCAGCGGAGTGGTCTCCGTCAGGTCCCAAACCTTGTAGCTCGCATCGGCGGCAGCGGTGGCGGCGAAGTCGGTGGGTTCCTGGCTGTGCGCGTGGCAGCCGCCGCAATCGGCCCGCATTTCCCCGGGGCGCAGCTGGTGCCAGGTCTGCGACATATTCAGCACCATGCCA
>DODI01000207.1:0-10369 GCA_003509045.1 Planctomycetota bacterium
GGCTGACCCCGGCGCGCTGGAGGGGCTCGGAAAACAATCGCTCGCTGCTGCGGCTCTATTCCGAGGAGCTGTACCCGATAGCGGTCAGCTATAGCGCGGGACTGCTGCAGACCTTCGCTGACACCGTCTGCCCGCCGCCAACGGCTGACTTTACGATAGAGAACACGGGGGCTCGATGCGCGCCTCTCCTGGTCAGCTTCCTTGATCGCTCAGCTGGAGATGGAATCGACAGCTGGAGATGGAATTTTGGCGATGGAGCCAGGAGCGATGCTCAAAACCCGGCGCATCTCTATACCGACCCCGGCACCTACATCGTCACCCTCACGGTCTCGGGTGAGTGCGGTGAGAGCTCACGGACGATCAGAGATCTCGTGCGGATATTGCCCGGCAGCCCGGCGATCGACGGCAACGGCGACGAGCTCGGCGGCGAATGCATTCCGAATCGACCCTTCCACCGCGGCGACGCCAACTCCGACGGATCGGTGGACATCTCCGATCCAGCGAGGATTTTCAGCTACCTCTTCCTTGGCGGCGCGATCCCCACCTGCCTTGATTCAGCCGATGCGAACGATGACGGCGACATCGACATCACAGATGGCGTCTTCCTGCTGAGGTACCTGTTCAACGGAACAGGCCAGCCACCGGCTCCCGGACCACCGGGCAGCGAATGCGGCAACGACCCTGCAAATGGAGGGGATTCGCTCAGCTGCGTGTCTTATGACAGCTGCTGAAGTGACCCCTGTCAGAGAACACCGCTTCAGGGCCTACCGCTGCGCGAACCTCGCCGGCGACTTTCACGTCTCCGGGGCGATCCGGAATCGGTAACCGGAATCTCTGTCTTCCAGTTGACGTCGAGGATCCTTCCAAGAGCACCGTGACTGCGCGTCTCTTTATCCTCAGGTTGGTAAAGCGCCGCAGCCCGGGCGAGGCCCTCCGACAGCTCTTTGCGGCCGGCTCCAAGTCTTACCTGGCTCAGTACCTTCCCTTCCTGGCCAAAGGCGTCAGGCGCAATAACAAACAAGCCCTCTTTTTTCTCGAGACCCTTGACCTTCTTGAGCTCTGAGGCCTCCCCGGCAGAAACGTAAATAAAACGTCCAATGAACTCTTTGCTCCAGGCCAGCTCGTTAACCTGCTTCTGCAGCTTCTCCCTGGATGCCTTTGAACGTGCGACGGTCGCCACCAGCGGCAGGTTGTCACAAGCCGCAACGTTCAATGCCAGGCGGAAGCTGGGCAGCACGGGCAACGCGGGAAGAGATGACCTGGACTCCTTCTTCACGCTGTAGCGTGAAACGATCTCATCCATTTTCTTTTCCATGTCTCTAACAGCCTGGTCTTCAGAACCGGGGAAAGCCCAGCCTGGAGACCGCCCCGAACTGACAAGCCTGTCCTTGCCGTCAGGGCTCATGATGCAGAAAACCGTATTCTCGAGTTGACCTCGCCGCGTAAAGATCCCGCTGAGATACTCAGCCTCTTCCTTGCTCTCGTAAGTTGAAAGCCGAGCGCAGACGAAATTACGCGAAGCGCGAATGATCCCTTTGTCAGACAGGAAACTCCTGTCCATGCGCTGCTTGCCTGGTCACCACAAACCGGAAATATTGTGACAATGCGGCGCGGCGGAAATCAGGAGAATCGGTCTGCCAGTTCGGGCCGCTTCGACAAGGGCACTCTTGAGCGTCCCAAACCAGGCTATGCCACCCTGGCGGCCGGAGGAGGTGGCAGCACCAGGTTTTTCCTGCGCAAAAGAGGACCCGACCCCGTCAGCCCACTTCGCCCCCTGGTCAATCCAGCGGCTGATCGCTTCAATCTGTTCCTTTTCCAGCGGGCCTCCCTTGGGCGGCATGATGTCCTCATCATCCTTGTGAAGGGAGAGGCGCTTGATGATCAGGCTCTCGGCTGATTTTCCCGGCTCGATAACCTTGCCGCTCTTGCCGCCTTTCAGGACATCGGCGGAGGTGTGAAGCTTCAGCTTGGCCTTGGCCTTCTTTTCTCCATGGCACTTGAAACAGTTGGACTCAAGCACAGGATAAACCTCTTTAGCGAAATCGACCTGCTGGGCAGAAAGAGGCTGGGCTGAAGAGGCAAAGAGGGCCAACAGGATGGCCGACAACAACGCTACGAGCCGCGATCTCGAGGTCACAGAAAGACCCAGAGAAACTCCCATACTCAGAATCAGCAATAGACGTCGCATACTCGGCACTCCAAATAAACAGCAGGCAAATCGAACAACAGCAAGGTAAACACCTCAAAGGTGAATCCGTACCGGCTTTTATTCTGATTTATATCCTATCGAACGGGCCGGAAAACGAAAGACGATTAGAGGCAGGCCGCATCGCTTTCGCAATCGGGATAGGACTTGCAGCCGATTCCTGCCGGAGGAGGAGGTCCTCCAAGGAAGAGATAGTTCAGCCCGGAGATGCCGTCTGCAATATTGAGACGTCCATCCGCATTAAAATCCATAGCGTCGTGGCAGCCGGGCTCAGGCCCGCCCAGGAACAGCCAGTTCAGCATACACTGAGCATCGGCGATGTTGACCCGGCCATCGGAATTGCAGTCATAGGTGACGGCGTTTTCGTCGATACCCCGAAGAGTGACCTCATAAGACGTCAGTCCCGGCTGAATACCGAAATCAGCCTGGGCAATAACGTTCTCTACAGCCCGCCCCGAGCCAACGAGCCCGTCAACATAACGTACAGCCTTGGTCTCAGTCACATCCACCGCAGGGTAGGGACACTCGATATCAATCCGCGCGATCACCGAGGTACCCGTGAGAGGCAGCATCACCAACTCGGAAAAGCCGAGAACCACGGCACTCACCGCGCCAATGTTCCCTTCGCCTTCGGTCAGTTCGCTCTTCTCGAATCCCTCTCCATTCCGCAAGCCACCCTCATCTGCTTCGGCGGAAACTGTACCAATAACTGTAATGCCGACAATGTCAATTCCCTCATCGGGCGCCATGCTGATGGACCAACCCTGGGCACCAAGCGGGGTCTCGTTCTCTGACGTAGTTAGCGTACAGTTAATTGTCTGCGCAAAGACCTCTCCTGCAAGTCCCCTGATCGTTTCGTTGTTGTTGCCGGAAAATCCGAGCTCAAACTGAGCCGGACTAAGCTCCTGGCTGTAGCAGGTCCCCCCAAAAGCGACCCCTATAACCGCAACCAAAGCGTAAAAATAATTAAACTTCATTGCTACCCTCCCTGCTGGCACGGAGCAGGATTCAACCGGAAATTCCGCTTCCAATTTTTTAGCTACCATCAAAACCCAGGTAAAAACGAACCCCACATTGCTTGTAGATCCGAACCCAGTCCGAAGGCCCAAATTTAACAATAAAAACGATTTATATCAACAGCACTGTAGCCGAATGAGCCCCCCCCCCTGTCCCTCTGAAATTGACCTAACATCAATGGTAACGGCAAAATTCCCCCGACACACCTTTTAATTACAGACAGTTTAAAGGATTAGGACTTTTCAATCATCCTGTACATTTACCGCTGCTGAGAATATGCCCACAAAAAGCACCAATAAAAAACCCCGGAAGCCCAACAACGGACATCCGGGGTTTTTGTCAACCTTTCAGGTCAGCCTCAGGAGCAGGCATCCTGAAGATCGCAATCGGGGTAGGACTGACATCCAACACCAGCCGCAGGCGGCGGGCCTCCAAGGAAGAGGAAGTTGAGTCCCGAGATACCATCGGCGATATTCAGCCGGCCATCCCCGTTAAAGTTCATGGCGTCCTGACAGCCAGGCGCCGCACCACCGAGGAACAACCAATTCAGCAGACACTGCGCGTCAGCAATGTTCACCCGCCCATCGGTGTTACAGTCATAAGTGATCGCATTCTCATCAATACCGAGAAGAGTCACCTCGTAGGGCGCCTTGCCGGGGAGAACACCGAAGTTATCATGAGTAATTACGTTATCGACCGGCTGGCCGGAGCCACGAAGCCCATCGACGTAACGAATGACTTTCGTTTCAGTTGCGTCAACAGCGGGATAAGGAGCCTGGATATCAATCTTGGCAATAACCTCGGTCCCGGAAGCAGGCAGGGTCACAAGCTCGGTAAAGGAGAGAACAATCGCGCTAATCGCGCCCATGTTTCCCGCCCCTACAGTGAGCTCACTCTTCTCAAACCCGCCTCGACGACGGCCACCGTCATCTTCGTCAGCCGCGGCTGTGCCATCAACACCGATAGCTACGATACTGACACCCGAATCGGGCGCCAGGCTGATCGACCAGCCCTGGGCTCCAACCTCTGTCCTGTTCTCAGAAATTGTCAGCGTGCAATCAACAGTCTGGCTGAAGGTCAGGCCAAAAACGCCTGCAATCGTTTCACTGTTCTCACCGCTAAAGGCAAGATCAAAGTCCGCCAGGAAATCACCTGCTTCTTCGGAGCAGGCCTGGAATGAACCCGTGCCAAGCTCTGGAACTCTTGTCTGGGCATTGATGGTGATCGCGTTGGCAACCGGCTGACCGGAGCCCTGGCACCCATTGGCGTAGAAAAGTCGCCCGCCAACACAGCTTCCTGCATCTGCAGTCAGCTCGCCTTCTACTCCGAGCTTGGCAATAACACTGGTACCTTCCGCGCGCAGAGTCACCGGCTGCGTAAAGGAAAGAACAACAGCGCTCACAGCTCCATTGAATCCTTCACAATCACTGCCATTGCCGGCCTCGCTGGTCGTCTGGCTCTTTTCAAACCCAACGCTTCGGAGACCACCCTGCGCAACATCTGCGCCCACGGTCCCATCCGTCGTGATCGAAGCGATACTGGTACCGTCCGCCGCAACACTGATCGACCAGCCCTGGGCTCCGACACCAAAAGAATTATTCGACGATGTCAGTG
This sequence comes from Planctomycetota bacterium, assembly GCA_003509045.1. Lineage (GTDB taxonomy): Bacteria > Planctomycetota > UBA8108 > UBA8108 > UBA8108 > UBA8108. Next base: position 4,838 of record DODI01000207.1, read on the forward strand.
TACAGTCGACGGTCTGGCTGTAGCTGCCGCCAACGTCACCTGAAACATCTTCAATGGCGCCGAAGCCAAGAGCTACATCGACATTGAGGCAAGATGGGTCGGCGGAGCAGGCTGGGTCATCACAGTCAGCGAGGCCGTTGCCATCCTCGTCACCAGCCAGGTCGCAATCCTCCGGTCGAGGAGCGCAGAGCGTCGTGACGCACCGTCCAAGCTCGGGAATAAAGGTCGAGGCGTTCATGGTGATAGCGTTCCTTACAGGCTGGCCAGCACCGCGACAACCATCGCCGAAGAAAACAGCCACTTCGCTGCAATCGCCAGGCACGCCGGGAATCTCGGCCGCCACATCGACCTTCGCGATAACCGCGGAGCCCTCAGCATCAAGGGTCACGGGATTGACAAAGGACAGAACAACGGCGCTAACCGCACCCCTGAGGCCATCACAGTCGTTAGCACCGCCGGGGGTTACTCCTGAACGCTCTGTCGTTTCGGTTTTTTCGAAACCGACGCTTCGAAGACCACCCTGCGCCACATCCGCGCCCACAGTGCCATCTGTAGTAATGCCGGTAATCGTACCGCCTTCTGCGGCAACACTGATCGACCAACCCTGAGCTCCAGCAGCGCCGGGATTATTCGAAGTGGTAAGAACGCAATCAAGCGTCATCTCCAGGCTCGCGCCAGCTTCTCCGACAACCTCATCTCCACAGGGGCCATCAAACGAGAGCGCAACATCCTGCGCAGAGCTTTGTCCCGCGATTGCAATACACAAAGCCGCCACCAAGCCGCATAGACTTCTGGATTTCATTACTGAAATCTCCTTCCATTTATTGACAGAGGAAATCCCCTGTAGACGCCCAATGAACTCTATACCTGTTATTTACAAGACCAAGATACTAAGTTTTTGGGCAAATGCCTGCAAGCCCGACTACAGGGACAAGCAGAAAAAATAATCAGCCTTACCGGAACACCGGCTTGGCCCCGGCTCTCGCTATAGCCCAGGCCGATCACTCCGGGGCGTGAAACGTACGCGCCCAAAAGCGACTCCATACCGGATTCAGTATCCGAATGATCATCCCCCTCCCTGCTCTAAAAACTCGCTGGAAGGCAAAGTAAGCAGCCCAGGCTTATAAAGCTCAGATGAAAATGGGCGCAATAGACCACAATTTCATCGATTGACTATAGGCTCATAGCCGGCCAACTGAACCAGGCCATAAAACCAACTGCGTCAACAAGCCCATCACTGCCGGAGAGACGCCCTGTCTCTCTTTAAAACTACTACCAAGATTAAAGACCAAAAAACCGCGACGCACTCTATTTCTGCCGGTCATTCTCCATCCCCAACCGGACTAGGCAGAAGCTCAATTACCCGCCAACAGAGCGGCAAAATCTGCCGCGATCTTTCGCTGGAGCTCCGTCTTCAGCCACCCGGGATCAAGCTCAGCTTCGATGCTGAGAAAATCGTAGCGGTTTTCTCTGCCATTGGTAAAAAGAGAGACCGAACCGGAAGCCTCCGTTCGCATGAGCCAGCTGTGCGCCTCAGGCTTCTTTCGAAGAGCCATACGATGCAACTTGAGCGAGTTGCTTGTCCAGACCAGCCCCTTGGGCCCGAGAGCGAGGGTCACATTCTGGCGTCCCTTCAGCCTGTTACCCACAGACTCGGTCCAGTAGGTGTAGTAGGTGCCTTCGCCATGGGCCATATGAAGAGTCACTCCTCGCGCGCCTGAGGCGATCGCGAAGGCCGGCGCGGTCGAGGCGACCTTCGCATTGCCCACCTCCATGAAAGAATCATTACCCATGTCATACCCGAGACAAAAGGCCAGGTAGTCATTTGGCATATCCGCCCCATCAGCGCTGATCCCGTACCTGGCGTTATCCTCGGTCTTCTCATTGGCCATGGGCTCCTGGGCTGAGATCTTCTCACCCTCACGGGTCCACAAGGCAATGTTGATGCTCGGCGATGTTGGCGCATAGCCCGTCGCAATCAACTTGACCTCAATCACGTTCCTGAACGGACTGCCGTGAAGAAGTCGACATTCTCCGCTCAGCACCAGGTGCCCCTGCTCGACGCTGGCGGAACCGTCCAATGTGATGAAATCCGTGAGCTGAGAGGACGACGAAAAATCATAGCTCAGTTGTACGACACCTTTCTTCTTTCCAAGGTTTCTCTCCTTCACCTGCGCCGAGACAAGCCCCTGCAAGCCGGACGCTTCAAGGCTCTTTTCGGCGGCCAGAGCGTAGAGCCCCGCCAGCTTCTCCCTGGAATCCTTGAAATAAGGAAGGCCTCGATGACGCCGGACAATATCCTCGATGCTTCGGAGATAGATCACCCAGTCTGGCTTCGCTGCGGCGTCCGGTCCCCCATCATCCTGGGAGGCGAACCGAACGAAGGCCTCCGCCTGCAGAATGCTACTCTGGAGCAATCGGCCCCCCAGGTAGCTGATTCCATCCTGGAAGGCCGCTCGGTCCTTCTCCGGGATTCTTCCCAGCGCGTCCCAGGCCGCCCGGGGGCCCTTCCTGCACAGGATCAGAACCTGGACACCAACTATTCCAGCGGTCTCCCCATAACGCGCAGCCACCTCATCGACCTCGCCAGGCGGCAGCCTGTCCATGCCGGCCTGCAAAAAACTCAGCAGCACAGGCAGTGGCAACTCGAGAAGGTCGCCCTGGTGAGGGGAGCCCCCTTTGCTGTCAAGAATCACGGAGACCTCGTGAGAATCAGATTTCTTGTAGCTCTGCAGCCACCAGGCCGGAACGACCCCATCCTCCCCGGCCGGCTCAAATTCGACCAGGAGATCCCTCTTGCCCCTGAACTTTCGCAGGCCAAGCAACATCTTTTCCCAGGCCCAGCGGCTCAGGTCGAGAGCCTTCCTCACCCTGTCGATACCCTCCCGCAAAGTTTTGACCGGAACCTCCGGGATCCCATCGAGAATTTTCACGCCCCCCACATAGTCACCCTTCTCAATCGCGACCAGGGCCTCCACCTCAGCGATGGCTATGGTCTCCTCAGCGCCCTGGACAAGACCCTCTCCCACCGAAACAGCGTCGAGGATCGGCTTGGTTCTTTTATTGTAGCTTCGAGGAGTACGGCTGTTCAGGTCCTCCACGAGCTCCCGCGCCGTGGAAAAGTCGCCCAGCTTGAGGAGATTTTCAGCGCGCATGATGGTCACCCCCAGGTCGCTCTCAAGGCCAACCACCACCTTCTTCCGCCAGTCTTCCAGCTTCGGATGTCCTTTAAAGCGAAACTCGAGATCACGGATACTGGCAAGCGCCCTGCGATATTCCCGCAGCTTCAGATTGCCGCCGACCTGTTCCTCAGCCTTGAGTGAGAGCTCCAGCTCCAGCCCTTCGCTCTCCCTGGCTGTCAGTTGCGACCGCAGCGTCAGCACCTCGAGGGCGGGCGTCAGGACAAAATCGGAACTGGTGACGCTCTGGTTATGCCCCTGGATCGCGAATACGTTTCGCCCGGCGCGCAGCAGGGGAAGATGTTCACCCAGGTCATACAACCTCTCATCTCCCTCGGGCTGCTCAATATAGTCGGCCGGATAGTCAAACGCTGGAGCGCTCGCCTTGATGTGATGCCTGAGCACCTCCACACCATTGAGATAGGCTACGAAACCATCGTCGATGATCAGCTTCAACCTGAATTTCGTGATCTTGGTAAGCTCTTTCACCTGGAACGATTTGCGAATATAGAGAGTGAGGTACTTCTCCTTACGCATGCTCTCGAGCCGGGTCTTTACCGTCGTCAGTTCGGACTCCGATGAGCTGAAGCCGAAACCAGAGGGATTCAACTCCCAACTCGAATCATCGAAATCCGGGTGATTCCATTTTTCCGGCGGCTCCGATCTGCCGGGAAAGATTCTCCAATTATCCCCCTTCTTGACCAGTTCCTTAAAATCAAGGGTGGGTTTCCCTGCAGGCTCCGCTGAAGGGGTTTTCTCCGCTGCAGAAGCCGACCCCATTTCGCCGCCGCCCGCAGGGGGAGCGATAGACGAGGGAGGCTTTACGGCATCCCTCGCCTTGCTGACCACGGGCGAAGGCTCCTGGCGGACTGGAAGCTCGACAGGGGGCCGTCGCATAGCAGGCCCGGGCCCCGCGGCCGGGGCCTTGGCGACGGGCGCTGACTCTGGCCCTGAAGCGGGCTCAAGATCCTGCCCGGCAGAGAAGAGAAAATAGGCTCCCAGGGCCAACGCGAGGAAGATGACTGCAGAGGAAAAAAGTTTCCTTCCGGAATACGCATCTTCGGATTCCGGACTGAAGTGAAGCCCCACCTCATCATTCAATTCAGAGAAGTTCTGGTAGCGAGCATCCGGATCTCGAGCAAGCATCCGCCCCACGATGGAAGAAATCTCGGCAGGGGCTGTGGGCGTCCGCTCATCAAGAGGAATCACTTCGCTCCCCGCCTTGCGGGCGGAAACCTGTTCTATCGAATTGCCGGGAAAAGGCGGCTCGCCCGTCATTACATGATAGAGACTGCAACCGGCCGTAAAGATCTCCCCCCGCCGGTTCCCGGGGGTTCCAGCGGGATCTGCCGGATCCGAATAAAAAACCCAGTCGGCAAAGCGAACCCCGAGCTTCTTCCTCACCGGATCCATTGAAGCCGCGAAGCCCATATTCAGTATCTTGACCTCCCCGGTCTCACTGAAGAGGAAGTGTTCCGGAATCAACTGGGGATGGAAAACGCCCCTCTGCTCCGCATGAAGAAATCCGGAGTTGGCCCCCCAGAGAACCTCGGACCAGGTGGAAACAGGCAGGCGTTTCTGGCCGATCCTGTCGCGAAAGCTTCCTCCAGCCACGTATTCCATACTGTAAAAGAGATAGCCCTCCTCGGTACAGACATCGTGAACCCTGACGATATTTCGATGATTCAGGCTGGCGGCTTCCCGGGCGCCCACGACAAAGGCTTCAGCCACCGCCTTTTTCCCACGCAGGGCCGTGGCCAGGAATTTCAGGGCGACATAGCGCTCAACGCTGAGCTGAAAGGCCTTGTAGACCTTGCCCATGGGGCTACTAGACAGGAGTTCATCAATCCTGTAGCCCCCCAGAACCCTGCCCACGAGTTGGTCTTCAGGATGCGCCATGAATAAAGGGGTCTTGCGACCGCGAAAGAAAAATCAGGATGCGGAAAAACCTCGGCTCGGTCCGGAAAATCTGGATTCTGCCCGGCCTGCTGGGAAAGTCGTAAAATCAGCTTACCATTCTACCTGCCACTCCCCCAGAGCACAAAACCCTATGAAAACGCGGAAAAAACGAATCTCACCATTTAATTGATGCAAACACCACCGCGGCAGTACAATTCGGTGGACCGAGATTGTTGGCAGCAAAATCGGTCGCCGGGCTTAGTTCAGTACCGCAACAGGAACTCGCATTCTGGGGAGCGAGTTCCGCGGATAATAGGAGCATGCTCATCATGACAGCCAGGACCAAAGCGCTGTTGTTCTGTTTTTCTCTTTTTGCGGCCGCCTTTCCGGCCACGGCTGAAGCCACCGTCAGTCTCTGCGTAGGCGAGGTGGACTTCGAAGCGTATACCGTCGA
>DODI01000599.1:0-2564 GCA_003509045.1 Planctomycetota bacterium
CGGCAACCACGCCACCAGCCTGGCACTCAACAAGAGCCTCAGCGCCGAGCGCATGAAGACCCGTGTCGGCCTGCTCGAGGAGCTTGACAGCCTGAAACGGAGCGCCGACGCCGGCGGCCAGATGGATGCCCTCGACCGCTTCACCCGCCAGGCCGTGGGGATCCTCACCTCTGGGAAATTCGCCGACGCCCTCGACCTCGAGAAAGAAGACCCGGCTGTTGTCGCGCGCTACTCCCTGCCGGAGGCAAAGAACAGGCCTCTTGGCACCAACGAGGGCGCGGGCTCGACCAGGAAGTTCCTGCTGGCCAGGCGCCTGGTGGAGGCCGGAGTTCGCTGCGTAAGCCTGTCGATCTCCGACTTCGACACCCACTCCTCAAACTACCCCCGCATGAGACACACCCTGCCGATCGTCGACCACGGGCTCCATGCCCTCGTCACCGATCTCGATGAGCGCGGCATGCTCGACGATGTCGCGATCGTCGCCTGGGGAGAATTCGGCCGCACCCCCAAGGTCAACTCCAAGAACGGCGGCCGCGACCACTGGCCCAAGGTCGGCATGGCGCTCCTGGCAGGCGGCGGCATGAAGACGGGGCAGGTCATCGGGGCAACTGACCGCTACGCAGGCGAGGCCATCACCCGCCCGGTTCACTATCAGGAGGTCTTCGCGACCCTCTACCACTGCCTCGGTATCGATCTCGCCGCGACCACCATCGCCGACTCCGGCGGCCGGCCCCACTACCTCCTTGACCGCACCGAGCCGGTCAGGGAATTGGTCTGAAACACTCCTTAGCTCTTGAAATCGCAATTCCTATTTAATAGAGCTTTAAGCGATGCCTGAAAAAATTGGTCAGAAACAGAAATCGTTGCCGTAGTACGTGAATATTTACGAATGCTCGAGGCCCAGAAAGTTGGCAAGCCTATTAACAAGGCCGAGGTTAATCGCAGCCTCCGTGAAGGGGCTCTCTCAGGCAGAACCCGCGGCTCCATTGAGTTTCGCATGTGTAATATCTCAACCATTATCGCAGAGATATCATACCTTCAAGGCTACGCGCCTAGGCAAAACGTCGGAAACAATGTTCGTACCATGATTCATGAGGCCCTCAAAAAGCTTGGGCACAAATAAGCTTAGGTAATCTTGAAAGCGGCTTATCAGTAATAGTGACCCCCGCCTCAATAAGCTCAATAGCTTCCTCCTCGCCTCTGCCGTTACTCAGCAGGTCAAGCAGAGGTTGCCCCTGCTCTACCGCATCTCCAAGGCGAACTCTCATCTGAAGGCCAACGCTGGGATCTACCGTGTCTTCGAGCGAACGGCGGCCGCCTCCAAGGGCGATCAGGGCGTAGCCGAGAGCCTCGCCATCAATTGCCGAAACATAGCCAGCCCGGGAGGCCCGAACCTCCCGGGCTGGTGCCAGCTCCAGATCGGCCTCCGCGTCGCCTCCCTGGGCTCGCGCCATCTCCCTGAATTTCTCGAGCGGCCGCCCGGAGGCCAGCTCCTCCTCGAGAGTTGCCCGCGCCGCGGCCTTGCCTTCTGATTGGCCGGCGGAGGTCAGCATGAGAGCGCCCAGCTCGTAGACCACCTCCATGAGATCAGCCGGCCCCTCGCCACTGAGCGCGGCAAGAGCTTCGCGCACCTCGTTGGCATTTCCAACCGCGCGGCCGAGCGGCTGGTTCATGTCGGTCACCAGGCAGCTGGTCCGCACTCCCATGCCCTCCCCCACAGCCGCCATGGCGGCTCCGAGAGACTGGGCGCTGTCGAGATCCTTCATGAAGGCGCCGCTACCCCACTTGATGTCGAGAACCAGCGCGTCAAGTCCCTCGGCCAGCTTCTTGCTCATGATGCTGGCGGTGATCAGCGGCACCGAGGCGACCGTCGCGGTCACGTCCCGCAGGGCGTAGAGCTTGCCATCGGCGGGAGCAAACTGATCCCCCTGGGAGGAGATGACGCAGCCGACCTCGTCAGTAATCCGCCGGATGTCCGCGGCCCCGAGGTCCGTACGAAACCCGGGGATGGACTCCAGCTTATCGATCGTTCCCCCTGTAGGGCCCAGTCCACGGCCCGCCACCATCGGCACCCGCAGACCGCAACAGGTCGCCAGCGGAGCCAGCACCAGCGAGACCTTGTCGCCCTGGCCGCCGGTGGAGTGCTTATCGACCCGTAACCCCTCGACACCCGTCCAATCGAGACATTCTCCCGACTCCATCAGGACCCTTGTCAGGGCGCTTGTTTCAGATTCATCCATTCCCTGGAAATAGATGGCCATCGCCAGTGCCGCCGCCTGGTACCCGGGCACGGCGCCGGAAACATACCCCTCAATCACGGCGGAAATCTCACCGGGGGCGAGAGCCTCTCCATCTCGCTTTTTCTGGATGATCCGGGTTACGTTCATGCGTACTCCTGCGCCTGGCTCGCCTTTTCAGCCTGAAGCTAACACAGGGGAAAATGATCTTTGCTGAAAAAGAGACCGTCTTTCGGTGAAATGAAAGCTCTTGGAATAAGAGCGCGAGAGTCGAGAATGTAGAAACCATGATTTTAAGGAAAAGCCACGATAGTGTTTCACGGCGGG
>DODI01000599.1:2895-4084 GCA_003509045.1 Planctomycetota bacterium
CCTCGTCCTCGCCCTGGTCCTCCTGGGAGGGTCGCTCGCGGCCAAACCCCCGAAGATCCGGACTGTCCGGCCGCTGGCGGCGGTCCCGGGAAAAACCACCGAGCTCGTGATCACGGGGGATGGCCTGGAAACGGCAACCGGTCTCTGGACCTCCTTCGACTCGAAGAGTTCCATCGTCGCTGGAGAAAAACGCGACGGAAAGAGCCTGCGCATCAAGCTCTCGATATCGGCGGAGACCCCGGTCGGGATAGGCGCGATCCGCGTCGCCGGACCCGGCGGTCTCTCGAACCTGGAGCTCTTCCTCATCGATGACCTGGCCGTCCGAACCGTGAGCGAAGACAATACCTCGGCCTCCACAGCCATCTCGCTCGATCTTCCCTGCGCCATTGATTCACAGACGAAGGCGGAGCACCGCGACTTCTATAGCTTCAAGGCGCGGGCTGGACAGAGCCTCTCCTTCGAGGTCATGTCCCAGCGAATCGGCTCCGCCCTCGATCCCATCCTGCGAATCCTGGATGCGGACGGCCGAGAGCTTGCCTTCAGCGATGACGCCGCGGGAGCTGACAGCCGGCTCGCCTGGAGATCTGAAAAGGATGGTGCATACCTCATCGAGCTGCGCGACATCACCTACCGGGGAGGAGAGAGCTTCAGCTATCGCCTGCGCGTAGGCGACTTCCCCCTCGTCTCGGCCCCCTATCCCATGCGGGCCGAGCAGGCGAAGACCACGAAGGTTGCCATCGCCGGCGAGAGCTCGGCCGGGGTGGAGCCCCGCGAGGTCCAGCTACCCGGGGACTCGCACGGGCGCGCCTTCTCACTGGCGACCCGCCGGCCCGGGGGCAAGAGCTCGAGCTTCGTAACCCTCCTCTCCAGCGATCTTCCCGAGCTGCTCGAGAACGAACCGAACAACCAGGCAAAATCTGCCGCCAGGATCAGGCATCCCTGCGCCATCAACGGCCGCTTCAGCTCAAAGGGCGACCGGGATTATTACTCCATCGAAGGACAAAAGGGCGAACGCCTGCTGATCCGCGGAGAGACGCGCCTCTCGGGCTCGCCTACCGACCTCTTCCTCAGGCTGGAGAAACCCGGCGGCGAAAAGATCGCCGAAGCGGAAGACCAGTCCTACGACCCTGGAAAGGACAAGCAGAAGGGTAAGAACTACTACTTTGATGAGGGCTCGATTGACCACACC
>DODI01000419.1:0-2883 GCA_003509045.1 Planctomycetota bacterium
TGGATTCCGATTCCATCGGCCGCGAATCTTCGGCCGGCTGTATCCGGATGCTGAAGGAAGATGTCGAGATGGTGTTCGACCTGTCGCCGCGTAGTACGACGGTGGTGATCACTCCCTGAGCGGCGTCCGGGTCCCGCTCTGCCGTGGAGCCGGGGTCGGCTGTGACCAGTCCTTTCGCCTTGGCCTTTCGTGGCTTGCCGCAGGTACGCAGCGGTTACAATGGCCGCATGGATAATCCGGGAAGCTCAAACGGAATCTACCTCGATCATGCCGCCACCACGGAGGTGGACCCGGCTGTGCTCGCCGTAATGGATGCCTGCTATCGCGAGAATTCAGGCAATCCGAGCTCTTCTCATCGAGCCGGGCTCAAGGCCAGGGAGGAGCTGGAGACCTCCAGGGAGAGCATTCTGGAGGCCCTGGGGGCGGCCTCATACGATCTTGTCTTTACCTCAGGTGGTACGGAGGCCGACAACCTTGCGGTCGCCGGGGCTATTCTCCCTGGCAGGACAGGCATCACCCGGGTTCTTGCGGGTTTGACCGAACACCCCGCGGTTCTCGGCAGCGCGGATCTCGTGGAGAGGCTCGGCGGCACCTTCTCCACCATCCCGGTTGATTCCGACGGCAGGATAGGGGAGAGAGAGCTCTCCTCGATTGAGCTCGGTAAGACGACCCTGGTCTCCGTCATGATGGCGAATAATGAGACAGGCACCCTGCAGCCGGTGGAGAGGATCTGCTCCCTTGTTCGCGAAGCCGGGGGATTGTTTCACACTGACGCGGTTCAGGCGGTAGGGAAGATACCCTTGCGGCTGGATTCATTTAAGCCAGACCTCGTCTCGCTCACGGCCCACAAAATCTATGGTCCCAAAGGAGTCGGAGCCCTGCTCGTGCGCCGGGGAGTCAGCCTCTTTCCGCTGATCATGGGAGGCGGGCAGGAAAATGGGCTCCGGTCCGGAACCGAGAATGTTTCCCTCGCCGCGGGTTTTGCCCACGCAGTGAAGCTGGCGGTTGAGTTGCAATCTCGGGAGGCTCAGCGGCTTCGGGAATTGCGTGATGCGTTGGCCGGAGAGATCTCTTCAAGATTCAGCGAAGTCACCCGCAACACTCCGCTGGAGGACACCTTGCCGAACATCCTGAATATCTCCTTTGGCGGCGTTGAAGGGAGCTCACTTGCGAAGCTCCTTGATGAGATGGATGTGGCTGTTTCCACGGCCAGCGCCTGTCACTCCGGCAGCGGGAAGGGTTCACATGTACTGGAGGCGATGGGGCTGGAGCCCGCTCTGATTCGCGGCGCTATCAGGTTCTCTTTTGGACGATCGAACTCGATCTCCCAGTTGCCGGAGCTCCTCTCCTGCCTGGGAAAGGGTGTCGAAAGATTGAGACAGCTCGCCGGTACGGAGTGATTTCTGGTTCGGCCGCGCGGCCGTCAAGGACGCCTGGTCCCGGAGTTGGTCCCTGGTCCCTTCAGCTTCTTTTGAAGCTTCCTGGCGCAGCGTTCTGAGTCGACGTAGACCACGCCATTCTCGGTGAATACCCGGCCCATTTTTTCGGTTTCCCCCCGGGTTCCGCAGATGGGGCAGGTTGAGAAGGTAGGGACATCGACAATCTTCTCGGCGCCCTCGGGTAATTCGAAGAGCGCTGTGGGTGTCTTTTCGTTCTTCAGCTGGCGTGTGTCTACGGAGATGGTATAGCGGGGCAGATCGGTAATGACGGTCAGCTTAGCTTTCAGTGGGATGCCCTTGATCCCGCGGATCTTGTTGAGCACCTCTTCAGAGAAGACTCCAAGTCGGCGATACATTTCAAAATAGCTGCCCGAAGTCTCGGCCAGCTTTCCAGGGAGGGTGGCGGTGAGGACTGCATCGATAATGACGGTGTCATTTTCGATAACGGTGAGGCGTCTGCAGGAAAAACCGAGGTGGTCGGCTGACTCCTTCCACTCCAGCTTGACGTCCCTCTTTCCACCTTCACGGATACCCAGTTTTTTCATCGCAAGCTTACGTTCCCTCGCGGAGTAGGCGCGCAGGATGCGCAATTGTTCCAGTTCGTGAATCCTTCGATTTCGCTGGTTCTCGTTCAGGTCTCCACTGTGTTCACGGTATTTCTTTCCACCGCCGGGGAGGGTGAAGATGGAGGTCTCTTTTTCTTTTCCGCAGTGCAACAGGAAGACGGTATCCAGCACCTTGTCTTTTTCCGGAGTGTATTGCTCCAGGCGCAGGCGCCGGCTCTCCCCATCGATCCAGAGAACCTGGCGAACGGAGAGAGTCTTTCCAGAGTCTCCCCCGGGAAGTCCGCTCGTAACCTGCTCGATTCGGATGGCGTCGATCTTCTCTGCCTCCACTGGCTCCGCGAGGACAGGTGCCGTGAGAAGAAAGACCAGCAGGAAGCCGGGATGGAAGATTTTCGATAGTCTATCGGATTGCATTTTCAGCCATGGTCAGAGACTGGAGCTCGTTGATTTCCCATTCCCTCGCTCTGGCGTAGACGGGGCAGGTCTTTTCCCGGGCCTGGAATTCAGCCGAATGCCTGATCCAGCGTCCCTGTGAGCGGTGGATGGAAAAGAGATCATGGAGAAGCTCGTGGTAGACGTTGTATTCCAGGTAGTAGGCCGGTACGCGTTCATCATCCAGGAGCCTGTTGATGATGATGACGTTTTGCTCTCCCGGAGACGTCTCGATCCATTTCCCCATGAGCTTGATGGTAGGGCGCTTGGACCAGCCGATAGCAGGCCGGCTGCTGACCAGTCGCCGTTCGGGAACATATTTTCTGACCACTCTTCGCAGGGTCTTTTCCAGGTCGTAGGTCTTTCCTCTGGGGGAGAAGGGCCCGGGCTCGGACATTGTCGCTATGGTCTGGTGCCGGTTCTCGCCAACGTAATCAAGGATCCGG
>DODI01000175.1:0-5088 GCA_003509045.1 Planctomycetota bacterium
CCGGCGCCCAGGGACCTGGTCGTCAACGAACTCTATATGGGAGGGGTCGGCAGCGGGTGGGTTGAGCTCTACAACCCGACCGCCGAGGCGGTCGACATCGGCGGACGAAGAATACGCCTCTTCCCGATCGAGGCCGGCAGCTTTACCTTCCCTGAGGGCCTGGCCCTGCCCCCCGGCGGAAGGCTGGTGCGCTTTGAATCACAGCTGGGCTTTGAGCTGGACGGAGCCCAGGCCATTCTTGTCGATGATGGAAACGGACGCTTCATCGACAGCCTCAATCCCCGCGCAACTCTCTCCGGCCTCTCCAGTGGACGCTTCCCGGATGGGGCCGACAACAGAGTCGTCTTCGCCGAGAACACTCCCAGCCTGGCCAACCGCTACGAGCCGCGCAGCGACATCATCATCAATGAGATCATGTATCATCCCGCCGACAATACCGGCGGCGAGTATATCGAGCTGCTAAACCGCTCCGGCGAGCCGGTCGACCTGGGGGGCTGGGCCTTCACCCGGGGAATCGACTACGAGTTTCCGGCCGGCACGACGGTGGGCGCAGGTGAGTACCTGGTGCTGGCCCGGGACCCTGCCGCGCTGGAGAAGCACCATGGCCTGGAAGGCGTGCTGGGACCGTGGGATGGAGCGCTCAGCAATACCGCCGAGACTCTCCTGCTGAGAGACACCAACGGAAATACCGCCGACCGGGTGCGCTTCGCTGACGAGGGGAGCTACCCCGAGTCACCCGATGGGGAGGGACCCTCCCTTGAGCTCATCCACCCCGGATTGGAAAACCGCTACGGGCCAGCCTGGCGGGCGAGCGAAGAGCAGGGGTCGCCCGGGCGCTTTAACACGTCCTCCCTGCCCGACCCCGCGCCTGTCATTGTCGGCGTACGTCACAACCCGATCATTCCGACAGACCAGGAGAGCGTACGGGTCCTGGCCATCGTCTCCGACGACCGGCCACTCCAGGCCGTCACTCTCGCCTGGGAAGTCGATGGCGCGGAGGACTCGAGACGGTCCGCGGCCATGGTCGATGATGGCGAAGGAGACGACGGGGTGGAAGGCAACGGCGTCTACGGAGCCGACATCCCGCCTCGCGCGGATCGCGAGGTCATCGCGTTCTGGATCGACGCGGAGGGCGCCGGCGAACAGGCCGTCCGCATGCCTGCGAGCGCCCCGGAGCGGCCGTTCCTCTACCAGGTCGAGAACTCTCCGGCCGATGAGCTTCGCCCTCTCTATCGGCTGGTCATGCGGGGAGACGCCCTGCGGAGCCTGCGAAACCGCGGCAGGGGAAATAATGAGCTCCTGAACATCACGCTGGTCGCGGATGGCCGCGCCTGGCACAACCGCGGCATCCGCCTGCGAGGATCGTCGGCACGCAACTGCAACCCGCTAAGCTACCGGATCCAGTTCGATCACGATTCGGATTTCCATGGGGTCAAGAGGATCAACATGAACGGCTGCAATGCGGACCAGCAGTGGCTCGGGCTGGATTTCCTGCGGCGCACGGGAACCGCCACTCCGCTGGCGTGGTTTCGGCGGCTCTCATTCAACAGAGAACTCGACCCGGGCTGGCATCTTCGCGTCGAGGTCATCCGCCAGGCGTTTCTCGAGCGGGTTTTTCCCAACGACAACGATGGCAACCTCTACCGCGGAATCGGCCAGGCGAACCTCGACTACCGCGGAGAAGACGTCGGCCGCTACCGCGGAGACTACCGCAAGGACACCAACCGGGATGAGGACGATTACAGCGATGTCTTCGATCTCTGCCGCGACTTCGATCGCGGCGAGACCTCCGATGATGACTTTCCCGACGCGATCGAACAGAGAATCGACGTGCTCCAATGGAGCAAGTATTTCGCCACCTTCGCGATGCTCGGATCCACCGAGAACAGCATCGTATTGAACAATGGCGATGACTACTTCCTCTACCACCGCTTCAGCGACGACCGCTGGGTCCTGCTGCCCTGGGATCTCGACAGCTGCTTTGACCAGGCCAACCAGGTGCTCTTCCGGCCGACAGTGGACCAGGTTGAACGCTTCCTGGAGCACCCCCGCTACGCCCCGGATTATCTCTGCTATGTCGCCACCTTCCTCGAATCGGCATGGGGAGATGAGCAGGTCGACGCCCGGATCGACCATGTCGCCCCGCTCTTCGCCGGCGGACGGGTCAACCGCCTGCGTGACTACGCCGACCAGCGGCGCGCCTATCTCAATGAACGTATCGATACCCGCTTTGAGATCACGTCCATACGCGGGGGGACCATCTGCGATGGGGTCCTCTACCCGAACCGGGCGGTGGTCACAATCCAGGGCATCGCTCCCTCCTGCGGCTCCTCCGACATCTTCGTCGGTGAAACCCGGGCTGTCTTCGACTACAGGGATGGCATCTGGAGCGGCAGCGTCGAGATCAGCGAGGCCGGCATTCTCGAGATCGTGGCCCGGGACCGCACCGGCTTCGAACGCAACCGGATCGACCTGCCGACCGATGCTCCGCTACAGCGAAAGGCTGTCGAGGGCGTCGCCGGCGAGCAGGAGGCCGGGACCGACTACATCGCCATGCTCTCTACCGACTACACGGAGGTGACAGATCCCGACGAAGACAACATCACCTGGACATTTGCCGAAGGCGTCGAGACCTCCCTGGACCCGAACGGCCGGGTCCTGGCGGCTCCGAACGATGGTGATTTCCGCAGCCAGCTCCAGTCCTCCGTCATCTACCGCCTGCGCTTCAGCCAGCCCGGAACCTACCGGGGCTACTTCCGGGTTCGCGGCTTCGACCGGAACTCCAACAGCTTCTGGAGGCCGAGCGGCTTTAACGTGGAGCCGGACATCAACATCAACACCGGGAACACCGGCCGTCTCCACTGGCGCAGCGAGGGCGACTACGTCGTCTCCCAGGAGGATGTCGACACGGGCAGGGTGCTCGAGTTCATCCTCGGAGTTCGGGAATTCAGGGCCCAGGTCGATGCCTTTGTTCTCAGCCTCGACGCCGACATGGTCGACCCCGAGCTCAACGAGCTCTTTGGCGAGGGGCCCGCCGACGCCGCGGGAGCGCGGCCGGTGCTTAGCGTAACGCCCGCCAGCGAGGCTCCTCTGGAAAACGGCTCCGTGGAGATCACCTTCGATGGACAGCGCTCCCACGACGGCTCCTGCGGCCGGGAGAACCTCGCGTTTGCCTGGGAGAAGCTCTCCGGGCCGGAGGGCGCGACCTTCGCAGGCCCCGCCGACCTGCCGGTGCTGAGCATCGTCTTTACCGAGGCGGGAGAATACCTCTTCCGCCTGACGGTCTCCTCGGAGCAGCTTCCCGACAGCGAAAACTCAAGAGATTTCATCGTGACCATAACCGATGCTCCTGCGCCAGACACTGTTCCCTTCCTGCGCTGCGATTCCAATATCGATGGAGAAATCACGCTGGCCGATGCCGTCTTCACCCTGCGTCACCTGTTCCTTGGTGACTCCGATATACGCTGCGGCTCGGCTATGGATTGCGATAGCGATGGGGAGATCTCCCTCAGCGACGCGGTCTTCAACCTGAACTACCTCTTCCTTGGCGGCGCAATTCCGGCCATCCCCTTCCCCGCCTGCGACAGCGGAGCCGCTGATAATTGCGAAACCTCCAACTGTCTGGAGTGAGACGCGCCTCCTGATGCCCGCCACCCAAAGAGATCCTCGAGGCCGAGCTGCCGGCGCGGTAATGGTCGCTCTTCTGCTTTGTGGATGCGGCGGGGAAAGCTCCCCCAGCCGGGAGAAACTTCAGGAAGAATTTCGCCGGCTCGCCGACGGCTTCGACCGCGAGACGGGAGCCCGTCGGATCTCCGCCGCGGAGCTGAAAAGCCGGCTCCGGGAAGAGCAGGTGGCGGTGCTGGTGGACACTCGTGAACGGCCGGAGTTTGATGTCGGCCATCTTGGCGGCGCGGTCCTCCTGCCGCCATCGCAGCTCGCGGACGGGTCGCTCGAGCTCCCCGAAGACGCCCTGGTGGTAACCTACTGCACCGCCGGCTACCGCTCCGGTCTCGCCGCGGTAGAACTTGAGCGGCGCCTGGGGCGAGACGTCTACAGTCTCACCGGCGGCATCATCGGCTGGTTCAACAGCGGCGGCCCGATCGTCGACAAGCAGGGGCGGCCGGCGGACCAGGTCCACGCCTACAGTGACGAATGGAAGAAGTACGTCATCGAGCGACGCTGAGGACGCGCATTCAAGCGCCCACCTCTCCCTTGGCGGCGTCGGACTCGGCGGGTTGCACAACCCCTACGAGCTCCCGGTAAACCAGCCCCCCGAGCACCGCCCCCGCCACGGGCGCGGCCAGGTAGACAGCCAGAGTGTCGAACAGTCCTCTGGGCCCCGGCAAGGCGACCTCCCCCCAACCGGCGAGAGCGGCGAAGATCCGCGGCCCGAAATCCCGTGCGGGGTTCAGGCAGGCCTGGGTTACCGGGCCGACCACCGCCACCAGGAGAGCCACCGTGGCGCCGATAAAGAACGGTCCGAGACTCGCGCCCGGCCGCGTACTGTTACGCCGGTCCGTCAGGGCGAAGACGCAGAAAGCCAGCAAGGCTGTGCCCAACATCTCCGCGAAGACCGCGGCCCCAAAGCCTACCGTGTCACGCTGGCCGGCAGCGGCGGCAGAATGAAGCTTGATCGTCGGATTGGGATGATACTCACCGTACATGGCCGCGGTAACAAGGCTCTCCGGAGATCCCCGCACGATCTCGTTCTGCAGCTCATACTCCCCGATGGTGCCGGAAAAAATCGCGTAGAGGCAACAGGCCGCGAGAAAGGCTCCCGCCAGCTGTGAACCGATATAGACCGGAACCCGGGCCCGGGGGAAGCCCCGCCAGCAGGCCAGTGAAATGGTGATTGCCGGGTTGATGTGGGCGCCGCTGATATTCCCCACCGCGTAGATCGCCAGCGTCACCGCGAAACCCCAGACGCTGGCCACCTGCCAGCCGCCTTGCAGGGCATCGAGGGTCACGGCCGCATGGACGGATCCACATCCGAAAAAAACCAGGAGGAAGGTGCCGAGGCATTCGGCTATCGCGCAGGAGCGCAAGCGGGACTCTTGATGCATGGCAACATTAATAACCGACAACCGC
>DODI01000463.1:0-3537 GCA_003509045.1 Planctomycetota bacterium
CTGCTATGACGATCTCTCCGTCCTGAGCCCCGGGCTCGAATCGCTTCTCTTTCGGATCGAGACGATCGGGGGGCTGATCGCAACCTCCAGCAGGTCCCGCTTCCATGCCATCCCCTTCGGCTCGGTCCAGCAGCGGGAGCACTTCGGCAAGGGCATGGCGTCGCTCCAGGGACAACTCAACAACTTCGAGAGAAACAAGAAGACCCGCCTCGACAGGATCGCTGCCCTGCAGAAGAAACTGGATGCAGAATTGAAAAAGCAGACGGCGACGGTCAAGGCAGGCACCAGGGAGGCGAACAAGGTGCTGGAGGGGACAGCCCAGTTCCTGGTCCGGATGGAAGAACGGCACAAGCGGCGCCTGGACACGCACGATCGCCTGACAGCGAACCTGGAGAAAACCAGGGTGCGGCAGCTCGCGAAGCTGCCGAAAGAAAAGCGGAAGACTGAGCTGGAGGCTTTCAGGAAGGATCGGCAGCGCCAGCGGGCCCAGATCGAGCGGCAGGATGCCGAGGAGGTCCTTAGAACGAGGCGACAGCGCCAGGCGCAGGACCAGTCCAGGTTTGAGAGGATGAAGGTTCTGCAGAGGAGCCAGCTCGAGCGGCTCAGGAAATCGAATACAGGCGGCCAGTTCATCGTCCAGGTCAATGAATACAACAACTGGCTGGCGGGCATGGAGAGGGTGAGGGAGAGACTGGGGATGCTTCACCATGAAAGGGGTGACCCCGACACCTGGCAGCACATGGTCCAACCAGCCTGGTCCCTCGACCCGATCTGGACGCCCTTCAACAGGATCCACACCTGTAGTTTTTTCACGCCCCAGGAGGTTCCCCTCTCAAGGCTGTATCCGGCCGGGTTCAAGGAGCGGCACTACCTGGCCAAGACCTCCGGCTGGAGGCTCAATCGAAACAACAGGAACGCTTTTCTTGCCAGCGGGGGCAGGGAGCACGGCTGGGGCTATGCCGTGCACGCCTACAGCGAGCTACACTTTTTCCTGGCAGAGCTGGTGACCGGTTTCAGGTCCCGCCTCGGGCTCGACCGCCGGGTGGGCGATGGCGGCTGCGCGGCGGGGAGGGTATTCCTCGGCTCGGTCGACAGCCAGCCCCTCTACCAGAGTCCTTTTCTCGTCGGCAGCCACCAGACCGTCGATACCGGGCGCCTCTCGCTGCCCGCCGCCGCGGGAGGCCGCAGGCGGTTGATCCTGCAGGCCGATACCGCCCATGATGAAGGGATCTCCGCCGTCGATCCGTTCGATATCAGGGACATGGTCGACTGGCTCGAGCCCATGCTCGAGCTCGACCGCGAACGCCTCGCCGGGGTCGTCAGCAAGCGTGTCCATCTCAATGTACCGGCCTGGAGGGGCTGGAGCCCGGCGCTCGGTGCGAAGGCTCGCTGTGAATGGAAGTTCGTATTGGAGAACAGGGTGGAGGATTATTTCTTCCCGGCCCTCTCGCTGCGGGATGCTCCCCTTGTCCTGAGCCGCCAGGTGCAGCCATCGCCGGCGAGAAAATGGCTGCAGGTGGATATGGGGCCGGTCAACAGCCTGCGCCCGGATCCCTCGATCCTGACGGTCCGGGTGGGAGGAAAAGAGCTCACGCCCGCTACGCTGCCGCGCAGGCAGACCTGGCAGGTCGGGCCGATTCCGCTGCTCTACGACCTGGGAATCAACAAGGAGGCGCCGATCACGGTAGAGATCACCCAGAGGCCCGGTGGTGAATTCACCTGCTGGAGGGACCTCTCCATCACCCATGGCCCAAAGCTGCCTTCGCTATTCGCTTTGTTCGAGGACCATGGAGTGTTCGCTCCTGTCCGTGACAAGGAAGCGGCTGTAGCGAGCCTGGTCGACGACGGTGCTTTTTCAGGCGGCCGGGCGATCAAGTTGACGCCCGGAGGGCGGTTTCAAATGCCGCTTTTCGGTGCAATTAATATTCGAGAGCAACCCGGAGAAGATGCATACCGCTATCTGAGGTTCGCGTTCCGCAAAGCCGGTGGCGGAAGGGTTTCGGTCGAATTGCGCCAACCCGCTGCGGGGCAAAAACTGATACGCTACGACGCTGGTGCGGGAGAGTCCTCCTACGGTCCGTCGAAAAAGACTTGGCAAGCCGGCATCCCAGACGAGTGGGTCATAGTAGAATTCGATCTATTTGAGGACTGGGGCGATGTTGAAATTGATGGACTAGTGATCGGCATTCCCGACGGAGAGCACTCCCTGCTTGACTGTGTTTATCTTGCTCGGAGCGAGCGCGACTTCGCGCGAATTCCCGACATCCCGACCATCGCGGCGACCCACCTCCGCGCACGCCGCACGCTCTCTCAGCCTGTTCTGGACAAAGCACGGCCAGCCGTCGTCGCGATTGAAGTCGAGGGTCGACACGGTACCGGTGTATTGATCGGTGATCAAGGCCATGTGCTCACGGCGAGTAGTGTTGTGGCTGACCGCGGGAGTGAAGCCACCGTCCGACTGCCCGACGGCACCACACTCAAAGGTCGCACCACGAGTATCGACAAAGCCGCGAAGTGCGGTGTCATTAAGCTCGACAAGAAACCAGAAGTGCCTGGCCTTATAATCAGCGACAAGGACGACCTGCCGAACATCGGGATTTATGTAGGACTCTCTTATTCACCCACCTGGCATCAGGCAAAAGAAGCCGCTCCCTACCTCACCATCATTGTTGATTCTGACAAGAAGACCTTTCAGCCCGACTACGCAGTATCGGGCGCATGGCAGGGAGGACCACTATTCGATGTGCTGGGTCACGTCGTCGGCATCCATACAGGCGGCGACGCCTCGGGAAAAACCACTTTTTCGCGAGTACACAATTTCAAACTGGAACCTTCCAGGTAACCCGTTTCCACCTCCCCCCAACTGAACTACTCCCCCCATGGGCGGGGGCAAGGAGAGGGTGGGCGCTCACTTTTCGCAAGTCAGGGGGTCTTCTTCTTCACCCCGGTTTGCGGCTTGGTCTGTTTGAATTTGAAAACCGAACACGCCGCAGGCCCAAGCGGGAAATTGACATCGCCCCAACCCCCTAATTCAACCCACCTGTTCGCTTTCTGATCGAACTCCCAGATCAGCGTCGGCTTCCCTTTGTCCTGGATAGGCACAATCAGGCCACCTTGCCAAGCCAGCGCATTGTGATTCGCAAAACAGACGGCATGACCGCCATCTTTCAGCTCAAAGACGCCTGCCAGCATCTCTCCCTGTTTTACCTGGATCCAAAAGTCGCCTGGAAACGCCACGGTCCCGTCGGGGAGCCCCTCCTTTTTCCCACGATTATGTATAGTTCTACGAGTAGATGTGGAATAGACGACTGCCGGCTGATCGCCCTCGGCTAACTCCCCCTGTTTTCCCAGCAGTTTCTTGAACCTGTCAAAGTGATCACGCGGTTCGTAATCGTCGGCTGCGGCTCGCTGGCCGACGGACGATGACGTATCGGTCGCCTTAACGCGTTCAAACCGAAACACGCGGGCATCCGCCGGGGGTAAAGGGAAGTTGATTTCAGGTGGTGAGCCGATCACCGACCACCTGCTGTTGCTGCG
>DODI01000513.1:0-2754 GCA_003509045.1 Planctomycetota bacterium
AGGAAGCAATGAAGCGGCTCCCGCCGCTCGCGAAAAGACTCAATAAAACCGACCTCCGCCTGATTCGCAAAACGCTGCTGGAGCGAAGAGGAAAGCTCGCCGGCACTCTCGGGTCTATCGAAGGCGAACACCTTGGAACGGACGAAAACCGTACGACCTCCGGTGGAGACGAAGCCGACCAGGCCAACAACGCCCAGACCGCCGATATTTCTTTACGGCTGGCGGAGACCGGCGCCCGCGAGCTCCAGGAGGTTGATGCCGCCCTCGGCAAGCTCGGCGATGGCAGCTACGGGATCTGCGAGGCTACCGGCGAGCCCATCGGGCTCCCTCGCCTTAAATATATTCCCTGGATTCGCCTCAGCCTGGAAGCCCAGGAAAAGGTCGAACGTAACCAGTTGCGCTACGATGAGTCCGAAGGCTGGGTCTTTCCCTGAAGCCGCGGCGTGCCCGGCCGGCCGCCGGCGCCGCCCCCTGAAAAGAGCCCGGAACATGACTCGCTCGTTCTTTCTCCTTCTTTTCGTCGCCCCGCTGACCGCAGGGTTCTCCTGCGGCCTGCTGCCAACGCCCGCGGAACCACCGGCGTTCGAGCCTCTCTTCGATGGAAACAGTCTCGCCGGGTGGGAGGGCGACACCCGCTTCTTCCGGGTTGAAGGTGGAGCGCTCATCGCCGGACGCCTCGACTCGCCAATCCCCCGGAACGAGTTCCTCGCCTCGAAAGAATCTTTCGGAGACTTTGATCTCCGCTTCGAGGCCCGCCTCCTCGGCACGGGCCGCAACGCCGGGGTCCAGTTCAGAAGCGAGCGGGTCACCGGCAGCCGCGAGATGATCGGCTACCAATGCGACATCGGGGAATGGAGCGCTGGGCTCATCTGGGGCCTGCTCTATGACGAGTCGCGCCGCGCAAGAATGCTCGACGAGCCGGAGCAGGGCCCTCTTCTCAAGGCGGTGAAGCAGGATGGATGGAACCGCCTCCGAGTGCTCGCCACGGGGCCGCGGGTCCGCATCTGGGTCAATGACTTCTCAACGGTGGACTATACGGAGACCGACCCCGCGGTTAAGCCGAAGGGTCGGATTGGACTGCAGATCCACGGCGGGCCGCCCGCAGAGTGCCACTACAGAAACATAGAGATTCGGCGGCTGAACCCGATTCCCCACGGGATCGGCGAGCTCAACAACTGAAAAGTTGGCCCCTGCCGAAGCGGGCTTGTAGCGCCATCACCGGAATAGCTGCACCGGCCCCGTCAGGACAGGTATTAAAACGGTGTCTAACGCTATGGTGAGGGGAAAGTCCAGCATCCTGAAAAAGGTTCCCCACCACCCGGTTTGTGGATCTTCTATCTCGCGGAGGGAGGCCGCGGTGCCCCCGTAAATAGAGATGTCTTCTTTTGGATCCATAAGATGGTCGAGGGTCATACAGCCCGACTGAGCGGCCAGGGAGCCCAGCAATGCCACAACCCACACGAACCTTGCACACTTCTTCATCCTGCTCTCCTTCATCGACAAACAAAGAGCCGGCTCGGTTGCTCACGCGTCCGCCACACACTCTTCCAGCTCCTCTGCACTTAGAGGCTCGAGATCAACGCCCCCCTGGAAAAGATAAACCAGCACTGTAACAGGATCTGTTATATCGACATTGCCGTCCCGGTTGCAATCAGCGACTGGAAGACAAATCGGTGGCTCTCCCTCACTGAAGAGAGATCCAAGAAGACTGATCGCATCGGTGATGTCAATCTGCCCGCTCCCGTCGATGTCCCCACGACCCCTCTTCGGCCGCATGAAGGCCCTCGCCGCAGACCCTGGCGTAAACAGGAATCCAACCCCATAAAGACTCCCCATCGCCTACAATGCGGGCTTCAACATCCCGCCTGTTTTTAACGAGGTTAAAGATGAACGCTCGCGTCCTCACCACCCTGGCTTTGCTCTTCAGCCTTCTCCTCCTCTCGTCGCAAACCAGCGCGCAGACCGGCAAGAAGTGGCTTGATATGAATTATGGCCCCTTCTTTTCAGGCTCTGTGCAGGCCCCCGGCCCCGGCAAAAACCTGACCTATAAAGGTCTGGTCCTCCGGGTCGATGGCAAATGGACATCGGCGGCGGGGTCGGCCGACAGCGCCACGATGCTCTTCGACACCGATCTCCTGCGTTTCTCTGCCGGCTGGACCGGCGGGCTCCTCAATATGCGCAACATCTCCTGGGATGGATCACATGGTACACATTCGACGATCTCGGGAACCCCGGTCTTCCTCAATCCGCAGGCTCCGGGCTGGGCCCGGCCCGAGGATGGCTCCTTCAAGGACCCAAGAGCGCTGCCCTACGGCCCCCTTCCCAGGAAGTGGGCCCACTTCAAGGGCCTCTACCTGAACAAGGACCAGGTCGTTCTTTCCTATTCCGTTGGCAACGCCAACCTGCTCGAGCTTGCATCCTATCGCAAAACTGCCGGTGGCCAGGAAATGAACCGGACCCTGAACATCAAGGATGCCGACCGCGCCCTGACCCTGCTGGCCTGTGCCCTCGGCGGAGAGCCCCTGTCTCTGTTGGACCGCGGCAGCCTCAAAGAAGGAGCGGGCGACCGCCCTGCCGCTTCAACCCTTGTCCTCCTGGGGGGGCGCGCCAAGGGAGACGCGGCCCTGGTTACGCTTGTAAGCCTCTCCGGCGGAGGCAAGGGCATCTCCTCGCGCTGGCAACCGGAAGGTTCGCAGCTCCGGCTGAAGCTCACCCCCTCAGGCGACAAGGCCGGGGGGCGGCTCAAGCTCTCGA
>DODI01000460.1:0-2889 GCA_003509045.1 Planctomycetota bacterium
CTGGGATGAAGATAACGATGAAGCTCCGGATCGCTGGATCCCCGCGACTCGAGGTGAACGGGACGATCCCAAGGTGCAGAAGTATTACATCGATGCCTGGCGGAACGCCTATATCTACCGCTGCAACAGGGGGAGGAAATCCCAGACCTGGATGCTGAATCCCCGCAGCTATGATTTCTATTCCCTGGGTCCTGATGGCGAAGATGGAACGGTTCTGGGCGATGAGGCTGAAGACGAAGAAGACAATGATGACATCTCGAACTCATGATAAAGGCTCGAGTCTCATTTTGAGCCCGGGGCGCAGAAGCTCCGGTTTTACGCTTATAGAGATCCTGATCGTCATGTCGATCATAGGAGTCCTGGCCGGAATGGTGATGATCGCCATGGGCTCGATACAGAAGGGGGCGAAGGACGAGGCTACAAAGGCTCTCGTCGAGCGGCTGAACCTGCATATCGCCGACTACTATCGAAAAAAAGGCGCCTTGCCTGAGGATGGGCTCGATACGGCGGTGGAGATCAAGGGCAAGATCCTCAAGGGCTCAGCGGCTCTTTATCATCAGCTGACCTCCGATGTGTTTGAGCGAACCTTTATCGCGGGGGAGATGCAGGAGGACAAGCGGGAGCCTGTGGCTCGGTTTGAAAAAGCCGACCTCAGGACGGATGAGGAAGGCATCGTCTACATCATCGATGGGCATGGAGAGCGTATTCACTACGACAATCTGACCGGTAGCAGAAATGTCCCTGCGGATGACCCGGCGAGCGACCCTGACTCCGATTACGCCCGTTGGAGGTTTACGGTGGGCTTTGATTCCAATTACGAGATCTGGTCCCTTGGTATGCGGGAAGCCGCTGAAGACGAGGATCTTCGTGTGGAGGAGGAATCTTCCGAGGAAGAGGAAGAGGACGAGAGCTACAATGAGTTTTAGACAGTTGAAAAGGGACAATGGAACCCGCTCTCGCGACGGCTTTACGATGATTGAATTGATGGTCGTGGTAGCGATCATCATCATGGCCACGGGAATCATGGGGCCGACGATTGCCGATTTTATGAAGAACCGTCAGCTCGAGGGAGTGAGAGGGCAGTTCGGTAATATTTTCAATCTGGCCCGCATGCAGGCGGTCAACCAGCGCCGTGATATCAGCGTGGTCTTCTTTCGCGAAGGTCCCCGGATCTTTGATGAACTGCGCAAGGAGTTCATCGACTACGACGTCTGGAATCCTGACAATTCACCTATAGGTGAGAGCGATCCCACGATGTGGTATGCCCTCGGGTTTGCCAGGGGGACATCGAGTTACAACCCGCAGCATGATAAAAAAGCCATCGGCGATGGATTGACCATTCCGCCGTTCGAGAAGTGGGCAGCCAAAGAGAAGAGGACCGATCCAAAGCCCAAGGGCCGCGCCCGCCGGGGTTCCCGCACCAGGAGAACAAGTAGCGGGACTACCACCAGAAGTCGCCCCAAGTACCGGACCACCGGTCTGTTCAAGATTACGTTCAATCGTAACGGCACCCTGGTCTTCAGCGATGGCTGCAGCGATGTTCCCACATCGGTTTACAATGGGGAGAGGGGCAGCAGGCCCAAGACTGCCGATGTGGTGATCCTCCAGCTGGATGCGACTCTATCCTGCTTTATCGATATGAGGCCAACCGGCCAGATTCGGAGCAAGGTCGTTCCGCTGGCCGATTTTCCGAGAAAACGCGGAGATGTGAGCGCTGTGAACAAGGTCCAGGGCGGGGCCAAATCCTCGAGTCGTTCAGGCCGGAGGTCGTCGAAAAAGTGATGTTCAATAAAGCGACTGCAGACAGATTTGACTTTTACGGGGACCGCTCTCGTGAATTCCACCAACATGAGCGGGCGGATGGTTTTACCCTGATCGAAATTCTCATCGCCACCTCGGTCCTGACCCTTGGCCTGGTGGGGATCCTGGCCCTGTTCCCCGTGGCCATCAAGGCCGGCAGGACGGTGGTGGAGGTCTCGAATTCGGTGGTGATCGCCCAGTCGGTTGTCGATGCGATTCGAAGTGGAATTCGGAACAGCAAGGGGCTCTCGAAGCAGCAGGGCCATTCCTATTTCATCCTGCGCCACGATGGAGTTACGGACACGGTCCCTTCGGATTCCAAGCTTCATGACGTCAAGGACGACTATTACATTCTCCTGCCGCGCTTCAAGAACGGACGGAAGTTCCCAGGCGCTAAGGGGCGCATCGATTCTCTCAGGCGCGGAAAGCTCTTCCTCTATCCGGAGACCGACCGCAAGGCCAATGGGGGGGGCAACGCGCTGGCGGCCGATGATGATGGAGATGATTTCCAGAAAGAGGACTCTGACGGAGATGTTCAGCGAACCTTCCGTGTTGAGAAGGTCTACAGGCTGGGCCAGAAGCTCATTCCCGGCGGCGATCCCAGGGATGCGCGTTTCTCTGAGGAGTTCCTCCTGGAAAAGCGCGTTCTCAAGGACATGACCATCGAGACGCTTCGCCAGTACTCCTTCGCCATCAAGGTCCGAAACAGCTACTACGATGCGGATGCTTCCGAGGACCGCTCCTATCAGCCGGCCAATAAGCTTTATCATTTCACGGTGTTGATCTACCGGGGATTCCCCGAGCAGCGCCCGCTGAGAGCGGATGAAACGATCGAACCGATTATGAAGGTGTATTTTGAGGCTGCGATATGATGCGTGAAGAGTCAGGTGAAAATATGAGTTCCCAGCCGCTGCCGAATTCCATTCGAAGAGGCGGACTGGAGCAGGGCTTTACTCTCATCGAGCTGATGGTCGCCCTCGCCCTCTCGGCGATTCTCTCCATCATGATCATGATGGTGTCGACGAGCGCTCAGGAGACCTACACCGGCACGCTGCAGAAGGTCGAGGTCTACAATCGTTTCCGGCTGGC
>DODI01000208.1:0-11794 GCA_003509045.1 Planctomycetota bacterium
GTCACCAAGCCCTGGGTGGCCCGCGGCGGTATTGCCGAGAACCAGTTCATCGCCCTGCAGGATGTCCTGCTGAAAACCACAAACCCCGACATCCTGAAGACCTTCTCGAAGAGTCTCTCCGGCTTCGCCCCTTGCAAAGATTCCGAGTATGACTTTGTACGAAAGGGAATGGAGAGCTCGAGGAGTTTCTTCAGCAATCCTGGGGCCGGAGACGCCGACGGCGCTCCCTGAAATGCGCGGCGGTGCCGGATGGGCCATAGAGGCCTTTCACCGGCTCCCTGGACGAACGACAGGACCAATGAAAAAGCTCAGCAATAAGATAAGGACCGGGGTGCTGGGGAGCCTTGTGCTCACATCTATCCTGACCATCGTCCTGGTCCTGAAAAGCGAGCACCAGATCCTGCAAGAGGATCTCGACCACAACGGCAAGACCCTCTCTCAGACCGTAGCCGCCGTCTGCCTTGAGAGCCTGCTCTCTAACGATTTCCCCTATCTTGAGACCTACATCGAGAAGGCCGCCAGGGACAATCCGCATGTCTCCTATATCGAGGTCAGGCAACTGGCGGATGGAGAGCGGCAGCTCGTCGCGCGTTACGGAGAGAAAGCTTCAAAAGAAGATGGAGGAGTGGAGGTCTTCCAGGCCCCCGTCCAGCTGCGTGAGCGGGGATCACGAACCGAGGTCCTCGGTGACGTCGAGATCGGCCTGTCAACCGAGCGTCTCGAGAAACTCCTCGCGACAAGCACCTGGCAGCTACTGCTGGGCGCAGCCCTGACCTTCGCCATGCTGGCGCTGGTTCTTGGCAAGGTCCTGCGGCACAGCGTGCTGGATCCGGTCGACGACCTCGCCCGCCACGCGACCCGCATCGGTAGCGGCGACCTCGAGGCTCCTATCGAGCCGACGACTAATGACGAGCTCGGAAGCCTGGCCCTGGCCATGAACGAGATGCGCGGCAACCTCAAGGGGTCGTACGAGAAGATCGAACGCGAGATAAAAGAGAAGACCGAGGCGCTCCTGGTCGCCCAGCAGGCGGACAAGGTCAAGTCCCAGTTCCTCGCGAACATGAGCCACGAGATCCGCACTCCAATCAACGGAGTGCTGGGCTGCCTCGAGCTCGCGCTCGATACAGACGAGACGGTCATCCCACAGGATGCGGAGCTCCTCGATGAGGCTCGCAACTGTGCGCAGTCGCTGCTCACCCTCGTCGATGACATCCTCGACATCGCGCGGATCGAATCACGCAGCATGGCCTTCGAGCTGGGACCGCTCAACCCGGCCACCACTCTCACGCGGCTCGAGAGCCGGTGGAGGGAAGAGGCGAAGGAGAAGG
Source organism: Planctomycetota bacterium (assembly GCA_003509045.1). Classification (GTDB taxonomy): domain Bacteria; phylum Planctomycetota; class UBA8108; order UBA8108; family UBA8108; genus UBA8108. The sequence goes on from DODI01000208.1 coordinate 1,329, forward strand.
GTCTTGAGCTGGAGCTCCGCCTGCGCCCCGAGCTCGATACCGTGATGTATACCGCTCCGGATGAATTTCAGCGTGTGGTGAACAACCTGGTCGATAACGCCATCAAGTTCACCAGTGAAGGCTCGATTCGCATAGAGGCCAGCAAGCCTGAGTCTGTCGAACCAGCCATGATCAGGATCGAGATCATCGATACGGGCATTGGAATCCCGCAGGAAAAGAACGAGGAAATCTTCCTGCCATTCACCCAGACCGACAGCTCCTCCACTCGCAAATACGGCGGAGCCGGACTCGGCCTAAGCGTCAGCAGGCAGTTCGCCCGGCTGCTTGGCGGAGATATCAACGTCGCCAGCCAGCCCGGAAGAGGCTCCACCTTCACCATCAATCTGCCCTTTGACTCCAGGCAGTACCACCAGAGCCGCCCCCTGCTCCAGGACATCATCTCCGGCTGAGATGACGAAATTCAGGCCTTTTCAGCCTGCCCGAGGTCCGGTAAAGCGCCTCTCATTCCCATAAACTCTGTTTTTTAAAGAGTTTGCGGAAACGATTTTCGCGTTTGCCGAAGGTTGTGGTCAACTAACCTTCCTGCTCAAAAAGCGGGAGCAATGAAAAGAAGCTACCTGGATCGGCCAGCGAACGCCCGGAAACGGCAGAGTTCGCGGACCTCGTTTTCAGGATCGGCATTCAGGACTTTGGAACTTTACTGAAAGCTCAATATTTTTCAGCTGGCCCCGACAGCCGTGCCTGCTGGGGAATTTACCGGGGCAATGTGGGACCTCGAGGCCGTGCCTGGAAGGCACGGGGCTCCCAGTCCTTGAATCGAAGGTGGAACCTTGACTGAAGCGGCCCTTAATACAACATCCGTGAAGCACCCCGCGCGAGAGAGCGCCGGGCCGGGGGTTCTCAATGGCCTCGGAAGCTGGACGATCGTATGGGCGCTGGCGCTGAATCTCTTTCTCTACGGTCCCCTGCTGGCCATACCCTCGCCTGACGTGGTCATCGGTATTTTTGCCAGCGTAGGCCAGATCCTCGGCCTCCTCGCGGTCTCGGCGGGCGGGATCCTTTTCGCTCATAAGCGCCGCCGCAACCACCTTGCGGGTGAAAATGCGGGTCTAAAAACCGGGATTCCATCCTGGGCTCTGAAGACCCTCCTGGCGCTGTTCGTTGTCTCGATCACGGCCAACATCCTCCAATACTGCAGAACGGTCGACCAGGACAATGAACGCCTGGGACGAAACCTGCTGCGACCCTCGATAGAAAATGGAGTGGCCAAGGAAGACAGTGACCTGAGGACGCTGTCCTTCGGCCAGCAACAGGCGCACTCTCTCGGAATCAGCACTGGCGGGCTCGCTGAGCTGCTCAAGGACTCGAAGCCCGCCCTGATCGATGTGCGCGAGTCCGAAGAGATCGAGATGGGAGCGATCAGAGGCTCGCGCGCAATACGCTACCCTGACCTCAGGAACGACCCCGGGCAGCTTCCTGGAAAGGGAGCCCCGTCAGTCCTGCTGTGCTATTCAGGCAACCGCAGCTCCGAGCTCTCGGAAGAGTTCAAAAAGCTTGGGTACGACTGCCGGTTCCTGGTAGGCGGCTATGAGAAGTGGATAGCCGAGGGCCATCCCCTCCTGCAGCCCAACGGCAAGAGAGTGAAAACGCTGCGTGGACTCCCTGGCTTCACCAACAAGAACAGACTCCTCGACACGTCGACCGTCGAAGAGCTCGTCGGCTCCAGCGGAGCCGTCTTTGTCGACGTTCGCTACGCGTCGGACTTCGAGAAGGGAAGCCTGCCGGGCGCCATCAACATACCCATCCGAAAGATGACGACCGCCGAACTCGAGAACATTCTCGATACCCGGGTCCCCTACGAGACCCCCATCATCATTCCGTGCTACGACAAGCGCAGCTCGTTTTACGCCCAGGTGATGGGACTCAAGCTAAGTCGCGGGGGACACGAGTTCGTCGGGCGCTATACCGTTCCCCACGAGTTCTTCCCGGCGAGCTCTACCAGGCCGCATGTGCTGCAATGGCAGCAGGCCCAGCGTGGAGATCTCCTCGGCTACCTCTCGACGCCATTCAAAATCACCCTCGAGTGGCTGCGTGGATTCTTCGGTCACCTCGCGATCGCTATCATCCTCAGTGTCCTGCTGCTGAGAGCCCTGCTGCTGCCCCTGGCGCTGAAAACCGAAAAGGACCAGGCCCTCGCCAGGAAGCTCGAGCCGAAGATTTCCGGGCTGAAGAAGCAGCTGGCGGATGACCCCGACCGGCTCCTGCGAGCCATCAACTCCCTGCGTAAGAAGAACGGAATCACGCCGGTGCGCAACCTCCTGGCGACAGGCCTGCAGGTCTTCCTGATGCTCCTGTTCTGCAACGCGATCACCTCCATAGGATCCTCGAATAATGACGCCCTCGGGTGGATACCAAATCTCTCGGCTCCCGACCCCCTCCTGGCCCTGCCGATCTTCCTGGGCGCGGCGGTGCTGGCGCACGTTGTTCTGAGCGCGGGCGGCTCGAGAAAGAAAAGGCTGCTGACAGGCTCCGCCCTCGCCGTCCTGCTCTGCGCCATCAGCTATAACTTCAGCGCCGCCGTAAACTTCTATCTCGTTCTCAGCATTGGCACCGGACTGCTGCAGACCCTGCTGATCACGGCGGTCCTCGAGACACGCGAATCAGGCAACCAGGGAAGCTCTCCCGCAACGAGCGAAGAAGACAATGGAACGGTGGTCAAGCTTTCCGATTGCCCCTATCACGGCGGCTGCGGAAATAAGGCTGTCCGCCTGGGCGTCATGATCCGGGCGGGGCTCCCGGTTCCGGAAGGTTTTGTGCTGAGCGCGAAATTACTCGAGAGTCTCGGCCAGGACATGGAGCTGGAGCCCTCGCTGCTGCGAGAGCTCGAGGCGGTATGGAAAGAGGCCGACATCGCGAAGGCCGCCGTGCGCAGCTCGGGCCTGAACGAAGACGGCTCCGACAAGAGCTACGCGGGCATCTTCGACTCCGTTCTGAACGTCGAATGGAAGAAGCTCGGCGCGGCAGTCAAGAAGGTTAAAGAGTCAATAAACGGTGGGCGAGTGAGTTCCTACGGCCTCGGGGCCGAGGAGCGAGGCGGGATCATCATCCAGAAGATGGTTCCCGCCGAATACGCAGGGGTGCTCTTTACCGAGCACCCGAGAGAGACGGGGAGCATGCTTGTTGAAATGGTCGAGGGGCTTGGCGAGGCGCTTGTCAGCGGCGCCGCCAACCCATCCTCGTTTCGTTACGGCCGCTTCAGCGGACGTAAGCTCGATGAACATTGCTCCCCGCTCGATCTCACTCCGCTGATCGAGCTCGGCACCCGTATCGAAGAGCTCTTCGGAGCTCCGCAGGATATCGAGTGGGCCTGCCGGGACGGAGAGTTCTCCATTCTCCAGGCCCGCGACGTAACCACCCGGCTCTCGAACGAACATGAAGGCAAACCGCAGGCCGCCTTCGAGATCGAGCGCAGGCGCCTGCTCGAGCTGGCGGTCGAAAGTGGTGCCCCGGAAGAATCCGGAACGGCTCTCTACCAGAACGAGCTATCCGAGCTGCTCCCCCGTCCTACCCCCCTGAGCCTCTCCCTCATGCAATCGCTTTGGGAGCCTGGCGGCAGCACAGACCTTGCCTGCAGAATCCTCGGAATCCCCTACGAGGCGGAGGAGGAGGGGGCCGAGCTGCTGGTCTCGGCATTCGGACACCTCTATATCAACCGCCCGGTGGAAAAAAGGCGCTCGGCAAGCGGACCCGGTCTCATCGCCTCCTTCCGTCTCACCCGAGATGCCTGGAAGCTCAAGCAGAACTATCAGGAGGTCTTCCTCCCCGGGTACCTGCGTGAGCTCAAGATACGCGAAGCCATCGACCTGTCCCGACTCGAAACATCTGAGCTGCTGGAGGTCTTCAGACAATGGCGCGAGGACCTCCGGACACGAACGCATGTCCAGGTCGAGCTGATCAACATCGCGGCAGATTTCTACATGCGCTCAGCTGAGCGCACGATCCGCGGCAAGGTCCCGGTGCTTCCAGAAGGTCCGCGAACCATCGTCCGGCGGGCCCTTGAGCTGCTTCCCGCGATCAAGCGCGGCGAACGTGATTCCGCTGATTTCATCGAGCTCTACGGTCATCGATCCACCCATGACTATGAGCTCTCGAGCCCGCGCTACAATGAAGACCCGAAGCTGCTCGCTGGCCTGGTGGAGATGGCCTCCAGCGAAGACCTCTCCCCCGTCACCGCCAGGGACAAGACCCAGGCTGCATCAGCTGCCATCGCCTCGATAGCCGCCGATCGGGCCAGCCAGTTCCAGAGCCTCAAGGAGGAGGCGAAGCATCACTGCCTGCGCGAGTTCGCACTCCTGCGCCGGTTGCTGCTCGAGCTCGACGGCCGCCTCAAGATGGATGGAAAGATCTTCCAGCTTAAGCTTGAAGAGCTCGACGGCATCGATGTCGATGCCCCCTGCGCCTCGTGCGCCTCGCTGCGAGCCCTCGCCGCGAAGCGCCTGGAAGAAGGCGAGCTCTTCTCGGATATCGTCCTGAAGACGAAGCTCACCATGACCGACCTCGAGAAGCTCGATTCCACTCCGGTATCCGAACAGCTCCGAACCAGCTCCGCCGACCTCAAGGGCCTGGTCGTTGCTGGTGACAGCTGGGCGCTGGGAGCCGCCCGCGTACTGAACAGCCCATCGGAAATAGAATCGTTCAAGGAAGGCGAGATCCTGGTCGCAAGATTTACCGACCCATCCTGGACCCCCGTCTTCAGCCGCGCGGCCGGCCTGATCACCGAGGTCGGCGGACGGCTCAGCCATGCCGCCATTCTCGCCAGAGAGATCAACGTTCCGGCAATCGTTGGCGTCGAGGGCGCCACCAGCAGCATCAGAACCGGCGACCTGGTCCGAATGCACCAGGACGGAGGAATCGAGCTGCTGGCCAATGCCAGCACCGACGGAACCGGCCAGCCCAGGCTGCGAGCCTCCATCCTCAGGCAGGACGAGATCCTCGAGGCCATGGTTGTCAACGTCAGCCGCAACGGCGCCATGGTCGCCACGAAGAAGGACCTGCTCCCCGGACAGGACCTCAAGGTCGTTCTCGCTGATTCGGATACGAAGATCCGCGCCAGGGTCATTGCCCGCAAGGCGCCTGGCCAATACACCATTCGTTTCGAGAAGCCGCTGGAAGAAAAAGGTCTCGACGGCCCCCTGCTGAGTTGAGTCCTCTCCGCGGCGAAGGATCCGGAGCAGGCGTCGCCATTTTCTTCCATCCGCGCCAACGTGGCTGTAGACTCCCCGACTGGGAATACCTGTCATGCCTGGAACAAAAAACTACCAAACCATCACCATCGTCGGCGTCGGACTGATCGGCGGATCCTTCGCCATGGCCCTGCGCAAGCGCGGCTTCCAGGGCCGGATCCTCGGTATCAGTCGGCCCGAACCGATCGAAGAGGCCCTCCGCAAGGGCCTGATCGATGAAGGCTTTCCCTATGAACGACTGGGTGAGGCCGCGGCTCGGTCCGAGCTCATCATCCTGGCGACGCCGATCAACAGGATCATCGAGCTAATTGAAGAGCTCGGGAAGATGGGCAGGGACCTCGGCGACGGAACGGTCATCACGGACGTCGGCAGCACCAAGCGCGAGATCATGGAGACCGCCGCGAGGGCGCTGCCCGAAGGTGTTCACTTTATTGGCGGACATCCTCTCGCAGGGAGCGAGGAGCGGGGAGTCCAGGCCTCCGACCCTCTTCTCTTTGAAAACGCCATCTACGTTCTCACCCCGCCCGGCGGTGAAAAGTCTCCCGAGGTCCAGAGGCTCGGCGCCTTCATCTCGCTCACCGGGGCCCGCGTGATCGTGCTGACACCGCCGAAGCACGACCTGATCGCCGCCGCCATCAGCCACCTGCCGCAAATCCTGGCAGTCGAGCTGGTCAACTCCCTCGATGAGCTCGGTGATGACAGCGAAAAAGCCGTTCACCTGGCCGCTGGGGGCTTTCGCGACATGACGAGAATTGCCTCGAGCCCCTTCGCTATCTGGAAGGACATTCTCTCCAGTAATACAGCGGAGATTCGCGGCCTACTGAAAAAATTCAACCGGCGACTCTCAGAGAGAATCGAGGAATTTGATATTGAAGACCTCGAGCAGAGCTTCGAAAAGGCGCGCGAGACGCGCTCGGCTCTTCCCCGGGATACCAAGGGCTTCCTCACACGGCTCTGGGATCTCCGGGTGGTCGTTGAAGACCGTCCCGGGATGATCGCCGACATATCCGGACACCTCTACAGCAAGGGCCTCAACATCAAGGACATGAGCGTCGTCAAGGTCCGTGAAGGAGAAACCGGGAGTGTCCGAATAGCCTTTGGTACGCGCGAGCAGGCGCTGCAGGCCCTTGAAGAGCTCGAAGCGGCAGGCTACCAGGCCCGGCTGCGCGAGTGAGGCTGGCTGCAGACCACCAGCAGCTCATCGATGGCGATATTCGAATCCCCCTGGCCGGAGTGCATCGTCGGCCGCTTCAGGATCTCCACCCCCTCGAAGAACTCTCCACACAGCCGCCTCAACCTCTCGAGCGGCTTGCCCGAATCCTGGCGGACGAACTCCTTCAGCAGCAGACCGGTTGGTGATGAGTAGCTGATCACCAACTTCGCTCCGCTGGCAGCGACAGCCCGCAGGACCATCCGAAACTCGCCCTCTACCTTCGCCGGGCTGCAGAAGTCCGAGCGGAAGCGATGGGCGAGCACCGGGTAGCGGCCCCGCAGGATCTCACCGCTGCGACCTCGCTTCAGCTCGGGGTAGTCATAGCGCGTGAGCACCTCGAGCACATGGTAGAACCTCGAGTAATTGTCAGCCGTATAGGGCGGATCGAGATAGACCAGCCCGGGGCCCTCGGGAAGCTGAAAGACACCATCCTCATCGAGGAGCTCGCGATAATCCGAGTTGAAGACCTGGTTTCCCTCGGTAAATACCGTCTCTCGAACGGTCTGGGCGATCGCGGCGCTGTACTCGAGCTGCGACTCCCGGATGTCCGTCAGCCGGCGCTTGGCCATAGCCTGCAGCTCGCTATCCTTCGAGAGATGGCGGGGCTGGGCGAAGTGGCTGGTGCCCGAGGTGGAGACGGAGGCCGCGTGCAGAAGAGCGCTCAGGTAATGAGTCTGCTTGAGCTCACGCCAGGGGTCCCCCTCATCGACGGCGTCGATAGCCGCCCTGATCGAATCGAGCTGCAGGGATTGGTGAAGGCCGAAGTATACATTTGAGTAGTAGGTGGTCGCGAGGCAGGCCGGATTTCCCGCTGCAGCATCCCTGTCGTTCAGCAGGGGCCGGGCGCTTCGAAAAGGCTCGGCGATACTCGCCTCTGCGACTCCCGGATAGAGCGCCGCAGACGCATGGAGATACTCCCTGTAGCCTGCCGCCCAGGCCTCATCTGCCAGTCCTCTTTCATAGGCGTCCAGAAAGCCGGCCTCCTCTTCGAGAGCGGCTTTGTAATACCCCGCCAGCCGGGCATAGTTCTCCTCGTAAACCCTTGAGAGGTCGGCCTCGGGATCGAGCGCCGAGAGAAAATCATCCCGCGTCCTGGGAGAATGATCGATGAGGCTGCGGGCGATCACGGCGGAATAGCTCTGCACATCGTTTGAGATGACCCGATACATGCCGGCGCACCAGGCGCTGACGACGCCGCTGCCGCTCATAAGATCGACAAAGGTACCGCCGGGAGGAAGCTCATCGGCCAGTACTCGCTCGAGAAAACCCGGGATCAGACGGGACTTGGCACCCATATACCAGATCGATCGGTGCAGTCTTGGTGCCGATTTTGTTTCACGCATCATACGCTTCTCTCCTCTTCGGTTATCGGCACCCGGGAGGTTTATCTGAAGGGTACAAAAAGGCCAAAATGGTGACTGATTTGCAGCTGCCTATGGGCTAACCTGCCCCCACGAGGCATGAAAATATGAAAGAAAATCGACCCTCTACGCGTCATGACTGGCCCCTGGAGGAAGTCCGGGAGCTCTACGAACAAGCCCTCCCTGAGCTTCTTTTCCAGGCCCAGACGGTCCATCGCGCGTTTCACAACCCCTGCGAGGTCCAGGTCTGCAGTCTCCTGAGCATCAAGACAGGCGGCTGCGCGGAAGATTGCGCCTATTGCCCCCAGAGCGCCCACCACGAAGGCGCGGTCGAGCGTGAACCTCTGCTGGCGGTAGACCAGGTCCTCAGCGCGGCGAGGGAAGCACATGCCAACGGCGCAAGCCGCTTCTGCATGGGCGCCGCATGGCGGGAGGTCTCCGATGGTGAAGACTTCGACAAGGTTCTCGAGATGGTCACCGGCGTACGGAAGCTCGGCATGGAGGCCTGCTGCACACTGGGAATGATCACCCCGGAGCAGGCTGAGCGGCTCGCCGAGGCCGGCCTGAGCGCCTACAACCACAACCTCGACACGGGTCCGGAATACTACGATAAGATCATCACCACCAGGACCTACCAGGACAGGCTCGACACGATCAAGAATGTTCGTAGCGCCGGCATCACCGTCTGCTCTGGAGGAATCATCGGCATGGGAGAGAGCATCTCCGACCGGCTGGAGATGCTCTGTGTGCTCTCGGAGCTCGACCCCCATCCCGAGAGCGTACCGATCAACGCGCTCATGGCCATCGAGGGCACGCCGCTGGAAAAGCAGGAGCCCATCGAGGCCCTTGAGATGGTCCGCACGATCGCCTGCGCGCGCATCATGATGCCGGGCTCCATGGTACGCCTCAGCGCCGGACGGATCGACATGTCGACCGAAGCCCAGGCGCTCTGCTTCCTCGCCGGCGCCAACTCCATCTTCTCGGGCGAGACACTGCTGACCGCGGCCAACCCGAGCAAAAATGAAGATGAGAAACTTCTCGAGAGCCTTGGGATGCGTCCGCGCAAGGACTCCGCCGCGCCCGTCACCGGCGAGTCATGAGCGACCTCGAAAAGTCCCTCCAAAACGCCCTGGAAGAAATTGAGGCGGAGGGGCTGGCAAGGACTCTCCAACCCGGAGGAGGGGTCGATTTCACCTCGAATGACTACCTTGGATTCTCAACCACGGAGCGATTCAGGGAGAGGCTCCGCGCGGGGCTGGATGAAAAAATCCTGTCTGCCCCGGCCTCGCGGCTCCTGCGCGGGACTCACCCGGCCCATCTCGCGCTCGAGAAAAAACTCGCCGAGTTCAAGGGCGCCGAGGCGGCCCTCATCTTCCCAACCGGCTACCAGGCCAACCTCGGCCTGCTGACCTCGCTCCTGGGCCCCCAGGACAGGGTTCTCTCCGATGAGCTCAACCACGCCAGCATCATCGACGGCCTGCGCCTCAGCGGAGCCCGGAAGCACATCTTCCCCCATCTGGACATTGACGCCCTGGAGCGGGAATTGGCACACCCACACCCTGGCGGCAGAACTTTCATCGTGACCGAGAGCTACTTCAGCATGGATGGCGACATCGCGCCTCTGGAGCGCTATGCGGCCCTGGCCGAAGAATATTCCGCCTCGCTTCTGGTCGACGACGCTCATGCCACCGGCCTTTTCGGATCTGAACGCGGCTCCGGACTCGCGGAAGAATACGGCATCGAGGGGCGCTGCGCCGCTATCGTCTCGACCTTCGGCAAGGCTCTCGGCGGCTTCGGCGCCTTTGTCGCCGGCTCGGACACCCTGGTAAAGTGGCTCGTCAACCGCTCAAGACCGTTCATCTTCACCACGGCTACACCACCCCTTCTGCTGGCAATGATGGCGGCGGGGCTCGAGCTCTGCGCCAACCCTGAGCCGCGCGCCCGTGTTCACACGCTGGCCCGGAGACTCCGAGATGCCCTGGCCGCCGGCGGACTGGACTGCTCAGGCAGCACCGGCCCCATCGTGCCGGTGATCGTAGGCGGCAACGAGGACGCGCTGGAGGCCGCCAACCGGCTCCAGCAGGCCGGACTCGATGTCCGCGCCGTACGCCCCCCGACCGTTGCGCCAGGAAGCTCACGGCTGAGAATTTCCGTACATGCAAACCATAGCGAAGGCGACATCGACAGGCTGGCCTCGGCGCTGCTCGAGCTCCTTGCCCGGAAGGAGACGATATGAGCCTGGTTGTCGTCGGAACGGATACCGAGGTCGGGAAGACGGTTGTCAGCGCCGTTGTACTGGCCCGCTACGCCCGGCGTCGCAGGCTGGCGTACTGGAAACCCCTGGCCACCGGCGCCGATGGCGACACCGACACCGGGCTGGTCCGTAGATGGGTCGGACACCGGGTCGAGATACTCGAGGAGGCCTACCTCTATGATCCTCCCGTCTCACCCCATCTCGCGGCGCGCCTGGCATCCAGGCCGATCGACCCCGAGCTGATCCTCGGAAAGCTTGTGCAGCATGCCCTCGATGATCCCCGCCGCAACCTGGTAGTCGAGGGTATCGGGGGCCTCCACGTGCCGATCACGGACCAGGGCTACCTCCTCTCCCACCTGCTCCAGGACATGCACCTGCCCTGCCTGCTGGTTGCG
>DODI01000208.1:12187-28310 GCA_003509045.1 Planctomycetota bacterium
CTCGCGGGGGTCGTCATGGTCGGTCCCAGGGACAAGGAGAACAAGGCCGCCATCGAGAAATATGGAGACGTCAAGGTAACCGCCGAGCTCGAGTGGCTGCCTCGGCTGGGCCGAGCCTCGATCGAAAGGGCCGCCCGAAAATTTGATCCGCGGGGACGGCTCAAACGCTACTTCGAGGCGTGAGAGACCTCGTATTCGAGGTGTCTCTTCCAGAAATCTTGATGAAAAGAACCGGTGCGTGCAGGTATCCTCCGGTCCATGACCGATTGGAAAGAAGCCGACCGGGCTCACGCCTGGCATCCCTATACCCAGATGCTCACCGCCCCGCCGCCGCTTGGAATCGAGCGCGCTGAGGGTGTCTATCTCTACACCTCCGAGGGAAAGCGGATCCTCGATGGAATCTCCTCGTGGTGGGTGAACTCGCTCGGGCACTCCAACCCGCGGCTCAACCGGGCCCTGGCCCGCCAGGCGGAAAAGCTCCAGCAGGTTATCTTCGCCGGAGCGACCCACCCGGGAGCGGCGGAGCTGGCCGCCAGGCTCGCGGCCATCACCCCCGGCGGGCTCGACCACTGCTTCTATTCCGACGATGGCTCGACCGCTGTCGAGGTCGCCCTGAAGATGGCCGCCCAATACTGGAGAAACCAGGGGCAGGAAGACCGGACCCTCTTCGTCTCGATGACCAACTCCTACCATGGCGACACCTTCGGAACCATGGCGGTTGGGAGTTCCCCGGTATTCCACACCAACTTCTCGCCCTTCTTCTTCCCGACACGTCACTTCAACTGCGTCCGAAAGGACTCCCGCGACACCGCGCCCGCAGCCAGCCTCGAGGCTGGCGGAGACGGAAGCCTCGAGGAGATACTCGAACGCGAAGGAGACAAGGTCGCGGCCGTCATCATCGAACCGAAACTGCAGGGGGCTGGGGGGATGATCGTGTGGCCTTCGGCCAGCCTGGTCGAGATTCGGGACCTCTGCGATCGTCACGGGACGATACTGATCGCCGACGAGGTCTTCACCGGATTCGGCCGTACCGGCCCTCTCTTCGCCTGCGAACACGGGCCGATCGTCCCCGACATCATCTGTCTCTCAAAGGCGCTCACAGCCGGCTACATGCCGCTGGCCGCTACGCTCTCGACCGACAAGATCTACGATTCGTTCCTCAGCGAGGACAGGGGAAAGACCTTCTTTCACGGTCACTCCTATACGGCCAACGCGCTGGCCTGCGCCATCGCTCTGGAGAGCCTCGACATCTTCGAAGAAGAGAAAATTCTCCCGAGGATCGCCGAGATCGAGGAGCTCTTCAGCCAGCGTCTGCGGAAGCTTGAAGACCTCCCCCCAGTCAGCAATACGCGCTGCATCGGAACTCTTGCCGCTCTCGATGTAGAATCGGAGAACGCTGAAGGCGGCGGCTACCTCGACTCCATCGGACCAAGACTCGCCACCGAGTTCCTCAAGAGGGACATACTCCTCAGGCCACTGGGCAACGTTCTCTATTTCCTGCCGCCCTACATCATCACCGATGAGGAGATCCACCGGGTATTCGACGAGATGGAAGACATCCTGGACAACCTTTAGAAAAAGACCCGGGTCTCAGGACCGAGTCTCTTCCTCCTGCTCGGCTCCGGGTGCCACCGCGGCCGAGGAAGGCTCCTTGCCGGCAGCAATCGGGGACTGCCTGTCGAGCGCGTAATCCGGGTTCTGCGAGGTATAGAGGCGGTGGTACCGCCCCTCGCGCTTGAGCAAGTCCTCATGGGTGCCTGTTTCCATGATGCGTCCATTGTCCAGAACGACAATCTTGTCAGCCCCCGTGACCGTCGAGAGACGGTGAGCGATAACGAAGGTAGTCCGGCGCTGCATGAGGTTGTTGATGCCGGCCTGCACCTCCTTCTCCGACTCGCTGTCGAGAGCGGAGGTCGCCTCATCGAGAATGAGTATCGGCGCGTCCTTCAACATCGCCCGGGCAATCGTGAGGCGCTGGCGCTGACCTCCTGAAAGCTTCATTCCGCGATCGCCGATCTCGGTCTCGTAACCATCCTCCTGCAGCATGATGAACTCGTGCGCATTCGCCACCTTCGCCGCCTGCATCACCTCCCCGTCGGTAGCCGAATCACGGCCATAGCGGATGTTCTCCATGATGGAGGTATTGAAGAGGAACGGCTCCTGGGAAACGATGGCGATATTCTCAAGGTAGGACGCGTGCCGGAAGTCGCGAATGTCGACCTCATCGACGATGATCCCGCCCTCGGTCGGATCGTAAAAACGGGCGACGAGATCGACAAAGGTCGTCTTGCCGCTGCCGCTTGGGCCAACGAGGGCGACGACCTGCCCCTCCGTAATCTCGAGGTCGATGTCCTTGAGCGCGGCCGAGAGGCGGCCGGAGGATTCCGGTTCCGCGGAAGCCGAGCGGTAGGTGAAGCCGACGCCGGAAAAGTTGATCTTTTCAAAGCGCTCCGGAAAAGCGACCGCGTCACTCACATCGCGGATCTCCGGCGTCTCGTTGAGAACCTCGAGGACGCGCTCGACCCCGGGGCGGGCCTCGGTGACGGTGTTCCAGGACTGGGACATCTTCTTAACCGGCTGAAAGAGCATGATCAGAGCCATGCAGAATCCGCAGAAATCTCCGATCGTGAGGGTGCCGCTGGTGATGAGGAAGCTCCCTCCAATCAGCAGCCCGGCGAGCGCGAGGTTGAAAAGCAGTTCCTGCACCGTGCGTCCGACCACCCTGGCCTTCTTGCTCTTGAGAAACGAGCTCTTGAACTCACGATTCTTCTCTCCGAACTCAGCCAGCTCACGCTCCTCCATGCCGAAGGCCTTGACGATCCGAATGCCGCCGAAGAGCTGCTGGAGGGCATCTGTGATCAAGCCGAGCTTCTTCTGCCTCTTGCGACTGTGACGCAGGACCTTGCGGCTCGCCCTCATGACGGGATAGATGATAAAGAAATATGCCGGGATCGTGCACCAGAAGAGCAGGCTGTTGGCAAGGTAGGCTGTCGCCATATAGGACACCACCAGGAAGGGCTGCTGGAGCATGGCCGTAAAGATTCCCAGCAGAGATTGCTGAACAATCGAGACGTCGTTGGTCACACGCGACAGCAGGTCTCCGGCGCGTCTGTTGTGAAAGAACGAGACCGACTGGCTGGCCAGGTGCCGAAAGAGTGCCTTGCGGGTATCGACAAGCATATGAACGACCATCCGCTGGGCGATCATCTCCTTGAGATAATAAAACGCCGCCGCGCAGAGGCCTATTGAGCAGATCATCGCGCCGAGGAAGACCAGCAGGTTATCGTCGGTTCGTTCCACCTGCGGCAGGCCCCAATCCCACAGCCTGATGAGATACTTGGCGAATTGTCCCTTGCTTCCATCCTCCACCGTCGGCAGGCCATCGACCACGATCGAGATGAAGCCCAGCCGCAGCGCCGTGATCGCACTGTAGAACAGGGTAAATATCGACATGAAGGCCAGCAGATACCAATAGCGGCCCATCAGGCTCAGGTAGAAAGACAAAACGCTCTTGATGGAAAAAGGTATCTGCCTCTCACGCCGGGAAAATCTGGAGAGAAGTGATCTTTTCTTCATCGATACCTGATTGTAACAGGAAGCCGCAATGGCCCTACTTCTCTTATGGAAAGAGGTAAATAAAAGCGCCTGACAGCCTTATCCTGTCGTCCTGCCGCCTGAATACCAGGCCGAGTAAAAATCCCTGTATTCGCCGGTGGTAACCGAATCGAGCCAGCCGGCGTTGTCTATATACCATTGAATCGTGTCTTCAAGGCCCTGCTCAAACCGCACCCCGGCCTGCCAGCCGAGCTCGGCCTGGATCTTTGAGGCATCCATCGCATAGCGCCGGTCATGACCCGGCCGATCATCAATATGGCAGATGAGGCTCTCCGGCTTACCGAGAAGCCGGAGTACCGAGCGGACCACCTCGAGATTCGTTCTCTCATTGCCGCCGCCTATATTATAGACCTCACCCGGACAGCCGCCCCTCAGCACAGCAAGAAGAGCGCTTGAATGATCACTCACATGAATCCAGTCACGGACCTGGAGGCCATCTCCATAAACCGGCAGGGGCTCATCATTCATGGCATTGCGGATCATCAGGGGAATGAGCTTCTCCGGAAACTGGCAGGGACCGTAGTTGTTCGAACACCGGGTGATGAGAACTTCCATTCCGAAGGTGCGGCCGAAGGCCTCGACGAAATGATCCGCCGCGGCCTTCGAGGCGCTATAGGGTGAGCTGGGAGCAAGGGGACTCTCCTCGCTGAAGCTGCCATCGGAGCCCAGTGACCCGTAGACCTCGTCGGTAGAGACCTGGATGAATCGCTCGATGCCCGCCTCGCGCGCGGCCTCGAGAAGAACGACCGTACCGAGAACATTCGTCTCGGCAAATCCCCGCGGGCCGAGAATCGAACGGTCAACGTGACTCTCGGCGGCGAGATTGATGACCTCGGATATGTTGCCCGAGCCAAGCACCGCCGTGACGGCCTCGCGGTCACAGATATCTCCCCGGACAAAATCATGCCTTGGGTCCTCGAGACAATTTCTGAGATTGTCGAGGTTTCCCGCGTAGGTAAGAAGGTCGTAGGTAAGCACCCTGGTGTCCGGCTCCTCGGCGAGGATCAGCCGAACCAGGTTACTACCGATAAAACCCGCCCCTCCAGTAACAAGGACCGTCTTCATACGAGCTGCTCCGGAAAATATGGCTCACTCTCACATTATCGACCCGATCCGGCATCTGATTGAGCAATTGGAGAATATTCGCAATCCCTTCTATCCCCCAAAAACCGCTGGATAGGCGTCTTCTTGTTTGACGACCGATCTCCAGAGACTATTCGAAAAGCCCCGGCAGGAAATAAAGCGCCCCGCTTGCGCCAGAATCGCTTCCAGGTAAAATCAGGGAACCTGCGAATTCTAATGCGATGACCGATAGGACGAGAAGCTGGAAGCCTCTCTTCACACCATGACCAGTGCCCACAGAAAAAAGAACCCACTCCAGCTCGGCTACAGCACAAATGTCCATCCGGGCGAAGACATGAAGGCGGTCTACCGCTCCCTGGAAGAATACACCATCCCAATTCGCAAGCGCGTCTTCGGATCCGAACCCTGCGGCCTCGAGCTGCGGTTGGGGATCGGCTCGGCAAAAGATCTCGCGACCCGGAAAGCGCGGCTGGAATTTCGAGATTACCTGCAGGAGTCCGGCCTGGTCCTTTTCTCGGTAAACGCCTATCCCCTCAGCGATTTTCATGCGCGAAGAGTCAAGGAGACCGTCTACCAGCCATCCTGGGGAAGCCCGCAGCGGGCGAGCTGGACATCGAAGATCGGTCGCATCGTCGACGAGATCGCTCCGGAGGGAATCAAGGTCTCGATCAGCACTCTCGGAGGATGTTTCCGGGGGCACGGGCACACACCGGCCGTCTTCAGGAAGCTTGCCGCCAACTACCTCAGCACCCTGGAAACCTTCCTCGAGATCGAGGCGGCGACCGGCAGAACCATGGTGCTGGCCGTTGAGCCGGAGCCGGAGACGACATTCGAAACGGCCACAGATGTCATCTCCTTCTTCGAAGAATACCTCTGCCCGCTCGCTCTGCGGCGCTGGAAGAAGAGAGGGACGAAGAGCCGGATCGAGGTCGATCTCAGGAGAGTCTTTACCGTCAATATCGACACCTGCCATCTCTCGGTTCTATTCGAAGGCCAGGTCTCGAACCTCCGCCAGCTGCAGAAGGCCGGCCTTGAGCTTGGCAAGGTCCACGTAACCAACGCGGTCGCTCTCAGAAACCCCTACCGCTCACCGGAAGCCTTCAAGGACCTACGGGGCATGGACGAACCAAAATACTTCCACCAATTCTGCGGCGTCGACAAGGCCGGGCGGGCCACCTGGAGAGGCACCGACCTCGGCCAGTTGCCGAGGAGGCTCACCAGGGGCGAGCACCCTGACGTTGCCGAGCTGCGCTCTCATTTCCACGTACCGCTCTATCTCAAGCGGTACCGCCGCCTGTACACAACCCGTGATGATACCGAGCTGGCGCTGCGGGAGGTGGTCAAGAAACGCACCTGCTCCCATCTCGTCTTCGAGACCTACACCTGGCCCATTCTCGCCGGTGGGAAAAAGCGAAGAGAAAAGCTCATCAACGGCATCTCGCGGGAATACCGCTGGCTGCTGGGATGTCTTGAAAAGCTGGGAGTCAGCTGAGCTTCTCGCGTCAGCGGATGGGGGTCTGGGCCAGCCGATGCGGACGCCAGAGACCCGCCCGGAGGATCTCGTCCCTCAGGTTCCTGTAGAGCCCTCCCGGCGAAGAGAAAAAATCCTCCAGCTCGCCCAGGGGGCTGTCGGACCCAAGCTCCTTGAACAGGCTCTCCAGCAGGGACCGCTGGTCGTAATCCGCGAGCTGAGCGGGAGCCCCATCTATACAGAGCACTCCGCTCTTCGCAAGATACGCCAGGGGAGAGTCTTCAAGCTCGATGCCGTTCCAGTCGAGCCGAAGGCCCTCGATGCGGCAGAGCTCGTACCGTGGTCCCTCGCTGGCATTCACCCGGGTGAGCTGTCGCTCGGTGAAATAGGCAAGATGGCAGCGGGATGAAACGCCCACATCATCGAGCGTCGCCGGGATGACACCATAGCTCGAGGCGTGGGCCGCGAAAACAGGCGCCGCGCCTTCCAGCTCGACAAGAAGAAAGGGCACACACAGGTCCCCGGGGAGATCGGCAAGCTTCGCCCGGACCTGGGCCGGGCATGCGTTGGAGCCGCTACAGAGAACCGCCTGGCGCTCGCCAAGCGCCCTGTGGCCGCGCGCGGAGAGCTCACGCTCCAGCCGGTCAGGGTCCAGGTCTTCCCCCAGGAGCTCGACAGTATCACCAAGGTGGAGGAATGATTCTGCCGGGCTCAATCCGGGATAGACGCTCGGCTGGTAAAGTGGTGCCGGCTCAAACCGGTCTACTGGTATCATGGCTGCCATATTCTTAAAGCTTTTACCACGACATCCAGATCATCATGAAAAAGATCCTCGTTATCGGCGCCCACCCGGATGATTGCGACATCTATGCCGGAGGCTGCGCCGCGCTCTGGAGCGACCGCGGCGACCAGGTCTCCTTCATCTCAATGACCAATGGCAACGCCGGACATCACCGGGAAGCTCCGGACAAGCTTGAGAAGCGCCGACGCGAAGAGGCCGAGCGTGCGGCGAGCGTGCTCAAGGTGAGCTACGAGATCCTGGATCACGATGACGGCTGCCTGGTTCCGAGCCTCGAGAACCGCCTGGACCTCATCCGCAGGGTGCGGAAGTTCGCCCCCGACCTGATCCTCACCCACAGGCCAAACGATTACCACCCCGACCACCGCTACACCTCGATCCTGGTGCAGGATGCCGCGTACATGGTAACCGTTCCCCTCGTCTGCCCCGAGGTCCCCCATCTTGAAACCAACCCGGTGATCGCCTACCTCTTCGATGAATTCACCCGCCCCGCGCCCTTCCGGGCTGACGTGGCAGTAGATATTGACTCTGTAGCCGAACGCAAATGGCGCGCGCTCGACTGTCACGAATCCCAATTCTACGAATGGCTTGCCTACAATATGCGGCCTGGAACAGAGGACGTCCCCAGCAAATCCGGTGAGCGTCTTCTATGGCTGCAGAACACCTGGGGTGAGATCCTCAAGCGACCAGCCGAATCCTGCCGCCAGCGCCTGGTCGAGACCTATGGAAGCGCGCACGGCACAGAGGTCACCTTCGCCGAGGCCTTTGAGCTCTCTGAATTCGGCGGCCAGCCCGATGAGGAAGAGCTCAGCGCCTTATTTCCCGGGCAGAACCCAGGAGAAGACTGAAAGACTCTCTCTCAGTTCTCTATCGGGGAGATGAGAGAGGTGTCAATCGAACTCTCGAAGCGCTCTTTGTTCAGCCCGTATTTCTTCAGATAGTTGGAGAGCTGGGGACGATGGATTCCCAGCTCCCGCGCAGCATGGGTGATGTTGCCGTTGGTCTTGCGCAGGGTGCTCTCGATGATCTGGCGCTCCAGGATTCGCTTGGCCTCCTTGAGCTTTACATCCTTGGCGAGGAGCTGGCGAAGATCCGTGAGCGTCTTGTGATCGCACTCTTCGGGAAGCAGCTTGCGGCGCAGGTCAAAATAAATATCCGAACCCAGCTGGTAGCGGCGCTCGACCGGTAGCGCCTCGTAGGGAACATCCTCGCCGAGCAGGTTCTGCAGCCTCTCCTGCACCCTGATGGTGTATTGCTCAGCGACACCCAGGTCTGTATCCCGAAAGAGCAGGTAGAGAACCGGGTTACCCCAGCAAACGATCGCTCCGCTGGCGACCGAGGCGATCTCTTTTGCCAGCTTGTCCCCGAGACCGCTCTGGGTCTCCCCTACGGAATCTTCAAGCACGGGAAGATAGAAGCCCGCCAGGCAGAAGGACTTGTCATGCAGATTAAAGAGCCTGTATTCATCTCGGAGCCGATCAAGGAAGTAGCTGGGCGTATAAAACCCCGTGACCGGCTCACGGATCGCCACATCAAGCTGGCGGCGGTTCTGAAAAACAACGGCGACCTGGAGAGCGTACGCCTCCAGCAGCACCTGGTGCCTGGGAGTAAAAGAGCCCAGAGAGTTCAGCCGGTCGAGATAGATGCTGCCGAGCACCCGGTCCTCCGTCTTCAGGGGAATCACGAGAACGGAGCGGTCCTGCAGGACCTTGAGGGGCCTCAGCTTGCCGTGAGCTTCCTCTTCACCTCCGCTACTGTAAGATCCGCGACCACGGCGAATGGTCTCTTCGGCAAGCTGGCTCGCAGAGGAGGCCTCTGGATGCACCGAGAAGTCATCCCCAAAGCCTTCTGAAGCTACGGTCGCGTATTGACGATCATTAACCACCATGATGAGGCCACGCTCGGCCCCGGTCAGCTCCAGGGCCTCGTCAAGACAGTCCTGGTGGAAGCCCAGCTGGTTCATCCTGCTATTGATGGAGAGTACGCTTTCCAGCAAGCCCTTGTAATCATCGGAGCCCACCGGGCGCTCCCTGAGATCTCCGTGAGATGTCGTCCGGTCACGGCTCTCGAGAGTCGGCCCCTTGGCCTCGGATTCCTTCTGAAAGCGGAGGAAATCCTCCGCAAAGATCTTGCGCCTGGGATCATCGGAGAACCGGGAGCGCAGCTCCTCGGGCATCTGCTCAGCGATTCGCTTGATGATCGTATCCGCTTTACCGTAATAGGTCGAGGCCTCGGAAAACTCACGGTCGGTGTGATGGACCTTTGCCAGCGCGTAGTAAAGATCGAAGAGAACCCTGATATCGCTCAGCCTCTGGCTCAGCTCGATCGCCTTGCCGAGCTGCTCACGAACCTTCTCGGGATTTCCACCCTTGAGATGCCTGTGAACGTTCCCCTTGACCGTAAGGACTCTCACCTGGAGATCGAGAGCCCTTACATCCTCGGCTATCACCTGGGCCCTGGATGCGAGCTTGAGGGCTTCGGCATAATATTCACGGTCGACTTTCGTCTCGGCCAGGTCAAGCAGAGCGCAGGCCTGGCGGATTCTATGACCGAGCTTTCCATAAGAATCAGCCGCCTGCTTGAGGCTCTTCTCCGCGAGATTCCAGTCGAGCTGGTAAGCCTTGATGTTTCCATCCAGCATCAGGCCATCTGCCTCGTACGATTTCAGTTGAAACTCGGAGGCGAGGATCAGGACCTGCTTACAGAATTTATCCGCCTGCTTCAGATCGCCGATCTCAAAGTAGACGCGTCCCATTCGCACGAAGGCATCCGCGAGGCCTCCTGTCTCATCGGCCTCGATTTCCTTGACCTTCTTGCTGTTCTCAACCTCTTTGGTGAAATAATCGATGGCAACCTGGTAGTTCCCCAGGCGAAAACAAAGATCCCCCAGAGTTCCCAGCGTCGGATTGAGTCCCTCGAAATCACCCGTTCGAAGCTTGAGGTTCAGGCTGCGGCTGAGATTGTCGATCGTCTTGTGGTAGTCACCATCCCGCCGATAGACCAGGCCCAGCTGGTCATACGAGTTGCAGAGCCCAGCGACATCCTGCTGCCGCTGGCGCATCTCGAGAGCCTTGTAGAGATACCGCGCGGCGCGGAAGTGATTTCCCCTCTCAAGATAAACCCTTCCCAGGTCATCCAGGATGTTCACCGTGAGGGAGTAATGCTGGAGATCTTCGGCGACAGCGAGACCCCTCTGAAAGTTATCGAGGGCGTGGGCATAATCACCCTTGCGGTAAAAGGCGCGGGCGACATAACGGTAGAACATGCCTAGCTCGACGCAGCCAGGAATCTTCTGCGCCTGCTCCGCTCCCTTGAGCCCGAAATTGATCGTCCGTTTCCAGTCCTGCCGCAGCATCCTGCAGCGGGTAACCTCGAGTTGAACCCTGATCGAGGCAATACTCTGCTCATCGGTTACGATCTTCTGCGCCCTGGCCAGAACCTTGAGCGCCCGGCCTGGATCAGCGGCGGAAACCACCTGGGCCTCCAGGAGGTAGAGATTCATCCGGACGGCGGGCTCCAGGCTGCCCGCCTCCTCCTGGTTGATTCTCGTGAGCGATTCAAGGGCGCCATCGTGTTCACGAAGGGTGGCCTGGGCCCTCGCCAGGCGCTCAAGAACCGTCAGGCGCTCCGGCAGCTCTTCCTCCGCCGCGAGAAGGGAGACCATCTCGGTATAGAGATCTCTCGCCTTCTGAAGCGCGAAGGTCCGCTCAAAGCGATTTCCAGCTGCGAGACCAAATTCCACCGCCGAGGCTGGCTCTTTGCCCCGGCTGAGATGATGATAAACCTCGTAGACCTCCTCGCCGGTAGCAATGGCCTCGCCATTCCCCTCGCCGAGACGCCGCCTGTATTCCTCGCCAATTCGCTGATGAATGAGCGTCTTGACCTCAGGCTCAATCGTCGCCTCCACGACCTGGGTGTAATCCCAGAGCCTGAAATAATACTTTCCTGGACTCGCGAGGGCTGTAATTCCACGCTGCTCGAGAGCTCCCAGGATCGCCTCGACCTTCTCGGTTCCCTCTGCAGTTGAAAAGCAGGCGAGCTTGTCAGCCGCCGCAGCCATCTCTTCGGCGGCACCGGGGGCAGTCTCCTGTAACGCGAGGATGTGACCCACCAGGTCACTCCTCACGGGCCGACGAGCCAGGGCGAGAACCTGCAACACCCGGGCCTCATTGGACAAACGCGCTTGTTCACCCGGGGAAAAATACTCTTCGAGCCGGCGCACCAGGATACGGTGGCGCGCGGGAGCATCTTCTAATAATTCGAGACCGCCCGCGCCGGTGGCGCTGTCGACGTACTCCCTGAAGCTCTCGCCACTCCAGCAGGCGAGGTTCGACTTGCCCAGGAAAACTCCCCGGAACAGTTCCTGCTGAAAACTCGGGAACCCTTCGGATAATTCAAACACCGCATCGGCCGCGTCTGCTGTGATCTCCAGCTCCTCACCTCCCACCTGGACTCCCTCGACTGACTTCTCGAGAAAATGCCGCGCCTCCTGCCGATGCAGGGGCCGAAGCTCGCCGTGAAAGCTGAAGTTCTCCCGCCCGAGGCTTTCGATGGAACGATCGCTCTCGCCGGCTGAGTCATCATCAAGTGAGCGGTAGTTCGCAAGCAGCATCAGCCGGGAAGGCCAGGTCTCAGGGGGGCTCTCTTCGCCTCCCTGGATTGCTTCCGCTTTTTCCAGTTGGTCCGCCTCGGCAGCGGCAAGATCTGTGTGAGCCGAGAGCCTCTCCCAATCTTCGGTTACCTGCCCCGCATCTACTCCTTCCGCCGAAGAGTGCTCCGTCGACAGGGCCTCGTTTCGCAGCTGAAGATTGCGCCCGATATACCGGAGCAGCTCGACCGTCGCCCTGTCAGCCCAATGCAGGTCATGAACCAGGATCAGCAGGGGCTTGTGGACCGAGACCTCGAGGAGGAATTGGGTGATGCCATCAAAAATCCGAACCTTCTCGTCCTCCCATTTCTCTGAATTGAGAAA
This sequence comes from Planctomycetota bacterium, assembly GCA_003509045.1. Classification (GTDB taxonomy): domain Bacteria; phylum Planctomycetota; class UBA8108; order UBA8108; family UBA8108; genus UBA8108. The sequence goes on from DODI01000208.1 coordinate 24,128, forward strand.
GCTATTTTCGGCGGAAGCCCCGGCATCGCCGAAAGCTTCGGGAATCAAGCTCTCGAGCGCATGGCGGTAGCGATTGATCAACGACGAGCCGACTCGTTGATTCGCCTGGCCGAGACCCGACTTGCCGTCGAGGTCGCGCATGATCCGCCGAATCGTATGGAGGAAGGGCTTGAGCGGGATCCCCTCGACCTCGTAGTTGTGTGTTTCGTAAACCGAAACTTCTTTTTCCTGGGCGCGCTCACGCAGGTGACGAAAGATTCGCGTCTTCCCTATGCCATCCGCCCCGCGACAGAGCATGACATAACGAGTGGCCTCAACCGACAACTTCTCAGCAGACGAAACATCCCCGGAAGATGCGGCCGGGGCGGCCTCCGAACTTTTTTCGGCGGCCTCAGCCTCTTCAGCCAGTTCGGCCTTCCCAGGCCTCCAGCGCATGCGATCGATGGCCTCGAGCTTTTCGTCAGTAAAGCACTGAGCGAAAAACACCTTCTCGAAAAAAGCTTCGAGCGTGGCCTTTTCAGTTTCGCGAAACTGGAAACTGGAAGGAAATGGAAATGGGCCTGTTGCTTCGTACCCGGTTCCTGACTTTATCACTTGTTTGTCTTCCCGGTTCTTTTCTGAAACCAAGATAGTAATTGGGTATTGAGTACCATGTCAAAATTAATCAGTCGAACTCTCTATCTTGTTTTACAGCAAGGGTTTGCGGGGCTGCCTTTTTCCCTTCTAAAGGCAGCATGTCAGCCAGGGTAAAAGACTCAAAGGAGCCCTCCCAGGAAGCGTTTGCCGAGGCGATAAGTCGGTTGATGTCTGGCTGGTCGTGATCACTCCCAGCCGATGATTCCATCGGGTTCTTCTCGCCGGGAAACTCAGCTTTTCGCAGCCCCATCATGACTTCCTTGAGCCGTATATGGGCCGGATCCCGCGCCAGGGCATAGCGACCGTCGCCGGAGCCATCCCATAGTAATACATTCTGCTGAAGCAGCGCCGACGCGGTCTCTGCAAGGCCTTCGCTGTCCTCGAGGCCAAGGTCATTCGCCACTGCCTCCAGCGATGGGGTCTTGCCGCCGGAGCTGAAGGCGGCCCCGACCCTGTAGAGAAGATGCAGGCCTATCTGCGCGAAGGATCGTTTCCCCCTGGCCGAACGAGTCCGCCTGGCTCGCGACAAGGCGGCAAGATTCTGATGAACAAAGCTGAGCTGCGCCCCACAGAGAACCACCATCCAAGTAACGTAGAGCCAGATGAGAAAGAGCGGCAGGGCGGCGATCTTATTATAAAACCTCGTGACGTTATTAATCTGGTCGAGGTAGTAGAGAAAGCCATACTTGGCCAGCTGCCAGAGAATCGCGGCCACGATCCCTCCGATCACGGCGCTGCGGAAACGAACTTTCGTCGCCGGCATAAAGATGTACATCAAGGTAAAGGCGAGAAAGGCGAGAAAGGACGCGAAGTATGGTGAATCCTGGAGAAAGGACTTCAGGCCACCGGTGGGCAACATATCCTCAGCCCAGAGGGACGCTCCAAAAAGCAGGGGGCTCGTCGTCAGGATCACCCAGAAAACCAACAGCCGCTGTAGATAGTTCCTGCGCTTGTCTACCTGCCAGATGTGGTTGAAGACCCTCTCGGCCGCGATGAATATTCCCAGCGAGATGATGACCAGTCCGCAGACAGCGGTGAAATCCATCAGCCAGCTGGCGTCCTCCGGCAGTTGGAAGGCATCGCTGCCGATGTCTTCCTTGAGCCAGGTGCTCACTTTTTCTTCCTGCCCCGGCGCCAGCAGCTTCGGTATCTTGAGAATAAACCATTCCTTGATACGCTCCCGCTCCCCCATGAACTTGGTGGCGAAACTGAAAAATAGTACCGTCATGGGTATGAGCGAGATGATGGAATAGAAGGTCAGGCTCGCCGCCCGATCGAGACAGAAATCCCTGCGAAATTTCCCCACCAGGAGGTAGGCCACCTGTCCAACCTTTAACAGGACCCCCCTGGAACCGGTGAGCTCTTCGGGAGGACCGGAAAACAGGACGTCTTTTATGCGGCGCACTAGCTGCATCCACCGGACTCCGCAGAGAGTTGGACTCGCAAGAATTCGACCACGTTTACGGAGCACTGACCCCGCTGGCCCACGGCGGTATCGTATCATCTACCCCCACGGAAACCGTTGGGAAAGAGGCGCATCTCGCGCTCGCAGCAACTCCTGGCGCGAAAACGTGGGCAATAAAAAACTCCTCATCGTCCCTACTCGATGAGGAGGTGTTTGGGTCTGAAATAAACGAGGAAAAAGGAGGAACCTACCGAGTGGGGTGTGTAGGGAAGGGTAGGTTGAATCGTGAATATCTAACTAACATTGATTAAAAACTAATACCTCAAGCCTATGCCTGTTCTCCAATACAACTGAAGATCAGGAACCGAGCCACCGACCACTCTCACAGGCCCCTGACGGTAAAAACCGTCTCCGAGGGATACATCTCTTCTATTCTTCTTCTCTATCTCGGCCCACAGCCATCGCGGACCTCTCTTCGTACGGGCCGTAAGCTCCTCTTAAGTAAAGCCCGCTTCTATCTAAAACCTGACTGGCCCTCTCGGGCAGCGGTTTAATTAGGAGCAAATTAGAAGTCTGTACGCCTTCTGTCAATAAAAAAAGATCTGGGCCATCTCTTCTCAGCCCCTGGATGGATTTTTCCCTCCTGGGAATCGAATAAATACCCGCAGAAACTCGTCAGTCTTCAATGAGAACTACTATTTCAAAAAAAAATTAGAGATGATGAGAGCCCAACTCAGCCCCGCTACAATCAACGGCACGTTGGTACGCCAACGCGGACCCATTGATTCCCCCTCGTACGTTGAGGTGAAGGTCCGCCATGAACCCCGTCGAGCTGGCGCCGTCGTCATCCCGATTCAACCCGTCCTGGATCGCCGGAAAAAGAAATTGAGAGACTCCTCCGACAACGAAGACATTCTCAAGGTGAAAGCCTTCCTTGCCGGCGATGAAGACGCGTTTGAATTCCTCTTCGAAAAATACCGGCAGCGGGTCTACGGAATCTCCTTCCGTTTTGTACGCAATAGGGAAGACGCGCTCGAGGTTGCTCAGGAAGTTTTTCTTCGCGTCTACCAGGCACTCGAAAAATTCAAGACCGAGTCCAAGTTCTTCACCTGGCTCTACCGGATCACCGTCAACCGCTCGATCGATTTCACGCGCAGCCGCAAAAGCCGTCCCCTCCATGGCATGGACGAGTCCGCCATGGAGGCCCTTGGAAAGCCGACCGCTCGCAGAGCTCCGGCCCAGGCCCCGGTTGAATATGCCCGGGAACAGGAGCTCCGGGAGAACCTGCAGCAGGCCATCTCCTCGCTCTCAGATAAACACCAGATTGTTTTCGTCCTCCACACATCTGAAGATCTCTCCTACAAAGAAATTGCAGAGGTCGTGGGATGCAACGTTGGAACCGTAATGTCTCGACTTTTCTACGCCCGGAAAAAACTACAGGAATCGCTCAGCTCCATGGGCTACAAGCCCAGCTGAGCCCTCCCGAAAAAACCAGATAAACAGAATTCAGGAAGAAACTATGTCGCGTGAAGAATTCATCAAATTGATCGGCCCCTACCTCGACGGAGAGCTCTCCGGAGAAGAGCGGGAAACGGTCGAGGGATACCTCGCAAGCTCTGAAGAGTACCGGAAGCTGGCGACCGAGGCGGAAGAACTCACCAGGCTCGCAAAAAACGACCGGCCGCCCGAGGTCAGCGATGAGCGCTGGCAGAAGATGCTCTCTGAAATCCGCGATGGCGGAACGAACCAGCCCTTCGCCGTCGTCAGCTCCCGGCCACGCTGGCTGGCTCCCCTCGCCGGCCTCGCGGCGATGCTCGTCATCGGATTCTTCATCCTGAGCGCTGGCCCGGACTCTTCGGAGAAACCGGCCGCCCCAAGGAAGGACTATGCGGAGACCAAGGCTGAGGAACCGATTCGCATCAAGACCCTCGATGACGAGGATGAAGAGAAAGAGCGGAAACCGGCCGACCCCCGATTCGACGAATAGGTCGATCCGCGGACGCTGGTCTTCAGCTATGCGCTACCGAGCTGAGCGAGAGCCAGACGCAAAAATAGGCGCTGAGAAAAACCAGGCCACGCGCGAGATTTCTCCCGTGACCGCGGCTGACACTTTGCGCTACGGAACTCAGAGCGGCTGGCGAA
>DODI01000208.1:28635-31619 GCA_003509045.1 Planctomycetota bacterium
GGCTGGCGAAGCCTGCCGCTCCGTCTCCTGGATATGAAAAAGCTGCGCTATCGACATACTTTCAGGCCCTCTGGATTACCCGTCCACCGTGGCCCTCGGTCTATTAAAGAGTAACATCTCCTCGCAAATGCGCTACCGACTTGAAATGGGCTCAATTGCCAGTCAATCGGCGGGTTTTCAGCCGGTTGGAAAGCCTGAATGGCAGCTTCTGGGGAGTGGAGCGAGCTATTTGTCTTGCGGCCGATAAAAAAAACACTAAAATCTGCCGCATACTTCCTAAGTGCTTTCAGCGTTAAGACTTTCCTGCCTGTAGGGGAGGACTCATTCCAGTCGGAATGAAGATTCCCTGAGCCAGATCTTTTCAGGCGGGAAAAAGAGGAGTCCACCGCTGCTTGTAACACAATTGACGGGGGGAAGAACTAAACTAGCATTCCCATCAATGGGAGAGCATGGAGGGTATCAGAAGTGAAGATTTTTCGTGGTTACTTGATGCGCCGCCTGGCGGCCAGCGTTCCGGTTTTCGTCATATTAGCTTTCTGCCTCGGCTGCGCAGGCAGCGCGGCTAAAGCCCCTACTCCTTACATTCCTGAAGAGCTGGGGGACTTCCCTGTCCACCCGGAACTGGAATACAAGAAAGGCTATCGATACGCCCCCCAGGGCCTCGCAGGGACCGATTTCAAGCCTACCTGGACGGGCCACTACAGGGGACCTCATCTTCCTGAGAACTACGTGGCCTATTACATCCGCGAGATGAAGGCACGAAAATGGAACCTGCGCAGAATCATTGAAAAAATCAGCGGCGATAAGGTTCTCGAGTTTGTGAAGGATACCGAGGGAGCGACCATCTACCTCAAGCGTACCTTCGACCGCAAGACCTCAAGATACGCCTGCTCTCTTACAGCAGAGATCAGAACTCTCGGATTGCAGCATTTCACTCCGGAGGAGAACTACCGCCATCTCACCGGAAAAGCGGCTGCCGAGACTACGACTGCTGCCCCGGCTCCCGCGCCGGCTCCACCGTCTGATAAAGTCGAGGAGGCCCCTTCAATTCAGCCTGTGAAAGGTACCTTGGAGCCGACAGACCCGAAAGAAGCGCGGCAGGAATTGATAATTGAGTAAGTCCTGACCTCGAGAAGCTTGCACCTTGCTCTGGGGAATGTAGACTGGCGGGATATCTATTTTTAGTGTCCTAACAGAATGAGACCATCCCCACGGGGTGGTCTGCTGGAGCCAAGAGCCTTGTCGAAAAAACTTACGCATAACAAAATCCATCGCGGCACCTCTGAGTCCCAGGTGGAGAAGTCCCAGGTTGTCGCGGCCGTTGAAGACCTCGCCTCCTCTACCAAGAGCAAGGTCAAGAGCAATCGAACCCCGCTGATCGTTCTCCTTGTCCTCGTACTCCTGGCAGTTCTGGCTTTCCAGCTCTTCCAGGAGATCAAGGCAGGGCAGCAAGACCAGCTCCAGGGGACCCTCTACCTGCTGACCTCGAGTCCTCCCGCCGTAGGCCAGGAGGATAGCCGGGTCCGCGCAATGGGGGAACTTCTCCAGGCGGTCAAGGGCCAGCCGCAGGAGAGGAGCTTCTACCTCAAGATCGTAGCCACTCTTCTCGAGCAAGCCGACCCCGCAGTGGCCGCCAGCGCCAACCCATTCTCGCTCACGCCCGTCACAGCCGGCTCGAACGATGACGGCGATGCTGGCAGGAAAGAACTGCTTGAGGCGGCCGGACGGCTGGCCGGGGAAGCCAATGAAAAGTTCGGCCCGGACCTGGATGAATGGAATAAGAAAATCCAGACCATGGTCAACGAGGATGCTGATAAGAGCTGGCTCGACAAGCCCCGCTCCTATCGATTGCTGGCACCCGAAAAGAAGGCCCCCTCCAAATAAGACCGATGCCCGGCAAATCGGGGAGTTAGCCGGACCACCCGGGCAGCCCGTAGGATTTCCTCTGCGAGAGATGCCGTGACCAGTCCAGAACAGGAGTACCGGGAACCGGCTGGAGCACCGGGCGCAGAAAAGGCGGCCGACCCTGTCGAGGTCTACGAGCTGGTCAATGAGGGCGAGGCTCGCCGTCTTGACCAATTCCTCGCCGCTCACCTGGAGGGGCAGAGCCGCAGCTACCTGCAAAAACTCATCAGCACCGGATGTGTCGAGCTTGACCCGCCTCCCGGTAAGCCGCTCAAGGCCTCGCTCAAGATCCCAGCGGGCACAAAGGTAAGCGTCGGAGTGCCGCCCCCGAGAAAGATCTCGCTGGAACCGGTGGCGATCCCCATCGAATTCCTCCACGAGGATGACCACCTGGCTGTCATCAACAAGCCAGCAGGGCTCACTGTTCACCCGGGACCTCACCTGGAGGAGGCGACCCTTGTACACGCCCTGCTTCACTGGATCGATGACCTCTCTGGTATCGGCGGCGTCGAGAGGCCGGGGATCGTTCACCGGCTCGACAGGGAAACCTCCGGAGTCCTGATCGTCGCCAAGAACGACCTCGCCCACCAGGGACTGTCCGACCAATTCAAGCAGAGAACGGTTCGCAAAACCTACCTGGCTGTCTCCAGGGGCGAGGTCCGAAACGAGGAGGGCTCCCTCGATGGCCCCATCGGACGCAGCAGATCTCACAGAAAAAAAATGGCGATCGCCGCGCCGGGGGAAGGACGGGAAGCGAAAACCGATTTCAAGGTGAAGGAAATCTACGAGGGATATTCCTTCATAGAATGCTACCCGCATACCGGACGAACCCATCAGATCCGCGTTCACCTCGCCTCCATCCGGCTCCCCATCGCCTGCGATAAGCTCTACGGGAAAGAGAAGACCATCTACCCCTCAGTGCTGAGAGGAGAAAAGAAGCCGGCATCCGAAGCCCCGCTCATAGAACGGCACGCGCTCCACGCCGCCAGCATCCGTTTCACCCATCCCGCCACCGCCGAAGAGATGAGCTTCAGCGCCCCCCTGGCCGACGATATGAGCCTGCTGGTCGAAAACCTGCG
>DODI01000069.1:0-2654 GCA_003509045.1 Planctomycetota bacterium
ACCTATGGCTGGCTCTTTGAAGAGGACCTTGAAAGCCACAGGGTAAACCGGGGGGAAGCCGAAACGGAGGACTCCCACCATCACCATGGCGATCACTGCGGCGAGGACTGCCAGGAGTAGTGGTCCGACGGCCTGTGTGCCGGGCGCTCCGGAAAAAGAAAACTGCGGATCAGACGACTCCCGACTCTTTCCTCGCAGCTTCCTTCGCCCGCCTCACCAGGCTCTTTAGATGAGCCTTTACGAGATGCTTGGCGAGGAGATGGTTGCCGGGGTGTTCCCTCAGCATGCCCCACCTGAAGGTCCAGTCCCGCTCGGACTGGGCTGCGGCACCAATGCTCGAAATCGCCGTATTGGGCCATTTATCCTTCAGCTCCAGGCGAAGACGCCAGGCGACTCCGGAATCAAGCCCACTCAGTGAATCCAGCACTTCCTTGGCATAGGGCTTGGATGCCTCGCGAAGCTCCCAGGCCCTGGGATCGTCACTGCAGCCGATCGTCTTGATGATAATCTTCGGCGCCCTGCAGACATGCTCCTGGCGAAGTTCCCAGGCTCGATCCGATTTCAGCCCGCGCAGGCTGATCAAAACCCAGGGGAGGTATTCGTCGGAAAGCCGGTCACGCAGCTCCCATGCCTCCTCGGTATCTATGCCCCCAAGACTCTCGAGCAGCTCCCGCGCATACTTGTCCTGGTCCCTCTCCTTGCGAAGCTCCCAGGCGCGCTCGGTATCCATTCCTCTCACGCTCATCAATACCTCGGCAGCCGCCGTATCTCCGACCTTGTCGCGGATTTCCCAGGCGTGCTCGGAATCGCTGCCGCGAACGGCCAGGGCAATCTGCCCAGGGACCACATCCGCCAGCTCGAGACGAAGCTGACAGGCCCGCGGGTTCTTTCCCATCCCGGAGAGGCTGCCGGCGACATAGACGGGAACCTCTCCCTTGAGCTCTTCGCGAAGGTCCATAGCCTCCTCGGAGCGCAGGCCGCCAAGCCCCTTCGCCACCAGGCCCGGCTCGCGAGCCTTGATCTTCTCACGCAAGGCATGAGCCTCGGGAGTATCGAGGCCGGAGCTGAAGAGCGCCGTAAATCCCGGCGCATCTTCACTGAGCCTGTCGAGGTCTGAATAGAAGAGTTCGGTCAGGACCGCTCTCCGCTCCTCCTCTCCCTCGCTATCGCAGAGCTCCAGCACGGCGGATGCAAACTCCCCAAGGGGTTTCTCCTCGGAGCTGAGATCGGCCCAGCAGGGATCGGGTATCTCGGGATAGCCCTTCTGTACGAGCACCTCCCTGATTCGGTTGATAATTCGCTGCAGCGACTCCTCGATGGTGGAATTCGCATTGTCGATCACCAGCCAGTGATCGGGATCTTCTTCCGCCAGCTTGAAGAAACCATCACGCATATCCTCGCGGAAACCGATCCCCATGAGTCCCTTGCGGCCAAAATCTCCCGCCTTCTTATTGTCACGAACCTTCTGGATTTTCTTCCGCAGGCGAGAGGTGAGAGGATCGACATCACAATAGATGACCAGGTCCGGCCAGAGATCCCGAGCTGCGAGCTCGAGGACCTTGTCGACACCTTCACGCGCCAACCCGCGGGCGTGATGCGAGTGGGTGATGGCGCTGTAGAGGTAGCGATCGCAGAACACGAGATTCCCGGGCAGCAGCTTGGGACGGATGTATTCGTCAATCATCTGCGTATCCCTGGCGACATAGAGCAGGAACTCGGTGACATCGGACATACGCAGAAAACGCGGGTCCCTCGTCAGGTTACGAATCGCCTTGGATATTTCGGAACGAAACACCCCCTTGTCCCTGGCGTGATGTACGGGAATCCCGCTATCGATAAGGTATTGCGAGATACGATTGGAAAGGGTCGTCTTTCCACTCCCGTCAATCCCCTCGAAATCGATGAAGACAGGCTCCATTTCCGCTGGAGCACCCTCCGCAGGTTTATCTGAAGCAATATCGGACATAGCTCAATTATCCACTGGACCGTCGATCCTGGCGGCGACGCCGGCCTCTCCATCCGCCGAAGAAAACCGCCGACCTTTTCGGCCCTTGTTTAATATGAAGTTGACGCTCGTAGTAAACTTGGAGAGCGACCTGGCACTGAGAGAACATAGTATAACTTCAAGCCAGCCCGGATAAGAACCCGAAGACGATTTTCTACACTTAATTTCCGCGATCAATTTCGCTGCTCGCCCCACCGGTTCACCAAGACTCGAGGCAGCCAGGGAGGCCCGCTTTCCGTAGAGCTCGACAGGTGGAGAGTAGACTGTGATCAGGTCATCAAAGGTTACACGAAGGTCCTGCTCATCTCTCTGGTAGACCCTGCGTCGATAGTTGATCACCGAAACGGGGGCCACCTCTATCCTCGAGAGCTCCGCCCGCAAGGCGTCATAGGCCCTGTCGAAGCTCTTCCGCAGCTCATCTCCCTTGCCGATCTCTTCCGCCAGCTCCGGCCGGAGCTCCTCGCGAAGGGCTTCTCCCCGGAAGAAAGCCTGGAGATGTTCCTTGCCGATTCTCAGACGCTGCTTGGAGACCATCCCATCGCGACGGCGCTTCAGCTCAATGAAGCAATAGGGCGACACCAGTTCTTTTTCGGAGCGGTCCTTGTAATAGTACTCCTTCACCCGAATCTTCAGGTTGTCGTCGTAGCTC
>DODI01000404.1:0-442 GCA_003509045.1 Planctomycetota bacterium
GACGATGGCAACGGCGACGATGGCGGCGACAACGGAGATGGAGATGATGGCGAAGAGGGTGAAAACGCCCCTCCCGGATTCGCCTTCGGCCGCTCCGAGCTTTCGCCTCCTGAAGATGCCGAAAACGAGGACTCCTCCGGCTCGGTGAGGCTTGTCCAGGTACGCAGCCGTGCCTCGATGCACATCCACATCGCCGGGCTTGAGCCCGGCGCAGCCTACAACGTCGACGCATCTCTCAACGGAGCAAGCGAAAACATCGGCACGATCACCACGCGTGAAGCGACCGTCATGCCCTCACGCTGCTATAGCGGCGGACTCTCCGTCCCCGAAGAGGAGGAAGAAGAGGAGCCGGCCGATGAAGGCCCCGCGGAAGAAGGCGTCGAAGGCGCCGGCGCGGGAGATGAAGAAGTCGAGGATAACGACGACGAAGCTGACGACGACG
>DODI01000404.1:752-2703 GCA_003509045.1 Planctomycetota bacterium
AGCTGACGACGACGAAGCTGACGATGATGACGATCACCGGGGCTGGCGTTGGGGCTGGGGCTGGCGTTGGCGGCATGGACACAACCGACGCGAGAGCGGGCCCTCCGGCTCCGCCAGGATCAACCTCAACCGGAGCCGCTCGGAGGCTTCCTACCGGGTCACCGTCAGGCGGCTAGAAGATCCCATCGCCTCGGTGCGCCTCATCCTGAATGATGGAACTGCTATCGAGCTCGATGGTCGCAGGGGAAGCCTCGAGCTGGCCGAAGGCCAGGCCGAGACGCTCAACGGAGCTGTGATCGAGGTCTACACCGCCGAGGACGAGGGTGCTGAAGCGACGCTCGCTCTCTCCGGAGACGTCAACTCCTGCTACCCCCGCCTCGACAGGCGACGCGCGCGGATCGCCGAGAGGCGCGCCGGCAAGGGCAGCCTGCGAATCGATACCCGCCGCGATGATGAGCTGCCGCTCGGAGCCGCGGAAGCCACCGAGCTCGAGGGAGCGCTGATCACCGTCACCAGCGAAGATGGAGCCGTTGTGCTCAGCGGCACGATCGATGAGCTCAGAACCTTCGGACGAGACGATGAAGAGGACGATGATGAGGCCCTCGAGGTTGTCGATGAGATCGCCGAAGAGGGTGGAGGCGCGGCCTTCAAGCTCCTCGAGCCCCACGATGCCAGCTTCGTCCGGGGAGATGCCAACGACGATGGCGTCGTGAACCTGAGCGATCCGATCCGGATCCTGTCGATGCTCTTCCAGGGCGGTGGAAACCTCTACTGCGAGGACTCCGCAGATGCCAATGACGATGGAGAAATCAACCTCACGGATCCGATCCTGATTCTTCGAACCCTCTTTGACGGCAACGTCGGCGGTATCAGCGCACCCTATCCCTACCGGGGATTTGACCCGACCTCCGATGAGATGCACTGCAAGGACTTCGAAGGTTAATCGGTCCCTCTCCCGGAGCTCGGGAGAAAACGTAATAAGAAGGCGTCCGGCAAACAGAACGTTTTCCGGGCGCCTTTTTGCTGCAAGCCGAATTGGCGGAAATGGGATACACTCAGAAGCCCTCACAGCCTAAGATAATGGCAATATCAACGGCACCGCGAACAGAGGCTTCGGATGCATCTTCACAGCGATAATCGCAAATCCGCCGGGTTCCTGCTTCTCCTGCTGGTCTGCTGCGGGTCTCTGCCCGCGGCCGAGGGCGAGCTGCCTCCAGCCGCCCAACACAAGGTCGATTTCGAGACAGAGATTCGTCCCCTCCTCAGCGGCACCTGCGAAACATGCCATGGCGCGAAGAAGCAAAAGGGCGGACTCAGGCTCGACCTGCGGTCCGCGGCGCTCAAGGGCGGCGACTCCGGGGCGGTCATCCTGCCCGGCAAGGGGGTTGAGAGCCGGCTCGTGCTGCTGGTGTCCGGCACTGACAAGAAGCTCGTGATGCCGCCGCGCGGCAAACGGCTCACAGCGGCCCAGGTCGGCGCTCTGCGCGCCTGGATCGACCAGGGAGCCGTCTGGCCGGAGGATCCCGCCGGCTCCGGCCGAATCGAGAGCGATCACTGGTCCCTGAAGCCGGTCAAAAAGCCCGCGCCGCCGGCAATCAAGGGCGCGGACTGGGTGCGCAACCCCATCGATGCCTTCGTCCTCGCGAGGCTCCAGGAAAAAGGGCTCAAGCCGAGCCCCCGGGCCGACAGGGCGACCTTGATTCGACGGCTGAACTTCACCCTCCTGGGACTCCCGCCAACCCCCGCCGAGGTGAAGGCCTTCGTCGACGACAAGGATCCCGGGGCCTACGGCAACCTGGTCGAACGGCTGCTGGCTTCGCCGCGCTACGGAGAGCACTGGGGTCGGCACTGGCTGGATGTCGTGCGCTATACCGAGAGCCAGGGATTCGAGTACGATCGGCTTCGGAACAACGCCTGGCACTATCGAGACTACGTGATCCGCAGCTTCAAC
>DODI01000117.1:0-4283 GCA_003509045.1 Planctomycetota bacterium
TTCCGCGGCTGAAAAAGTACCGGGTTCCAGCAGGGATGGCGCTTGCCGGGGCCCTGGGCTCCATTGGCAACTTCAACAGGAGCCGACCATTTTCCGTCTTCCCTGCGCGAAACCCAGATCCCGACGTCCTTGTTTCCTTCACCCGTTCCGCCGAACCATGCCGCCACCAGGGCCTTGCCGCTCTCGGCGATGGTTGAGGCATGGCAGCTCGCGAAGGGAGCCTTCTCGTAGATCAATTCACTGGTCAGAATTGAGTCATTCGCCTGCGCGCAGGCGCAGGTAAAGAGCAGGATGAGTGTAGACAGGGGCTTCATTTCTCAGCCTTTTTTACCGATGGTTTTCTGGGCCTTGGCGACCATCGAATTGAAGAGCCCGCGCTGCTGGCCCAGCGCGACGACGCGGTCCCTGGGTTTGCCGCGGGCCTCCAGCATCACCCAGCCGGAATAGTCCATTTTTACGAAGAGCTCCATGAGCTTTTCGTAAGGATAGGCCTTGTCCTGGAGCTCACGCACATGGGCCGTGGCTCCAAAGCGCTTCTTGACCAGGTCGAAGTTGTGCTCGATTCCCTTGCCCTCGAGATCCTGGTTGTTGGAGTTCCAGCAGACGCCGACGTTCTTGTTCTGCGCGACATCCATGATCTTCCGGATCGTCGGCAACTGGGCGCACTGGCCGTGGACCTCTAGCCGGAGCTCCTGTCCCCATCCATCGGCGAAATCGCCGAGCTGGTTCAGAGCCTTGCCGATCTGCTCGATGGTCTTCTCTTTTTCGACCCCCTTGTGGAAGCGGTCAGGCTTGACCTTGACACCGCTTCCACCGACATCGTGGCTGAGCTTGATGAAGGCCTTGGTTGCTTCGACCGCCTTGGCGACCACGCCAGGGTCGGGGTTGTCATAGCGCTCATTGCTGCCGATGCCGACCATGGTCACCGGGCTGTCAGCGAAGCGCTTCCTGACCTCTTTTCGCTGCGCGGCGTTGAGCGAGGGCTCGACCTTGTGGGCATGCGTGCTCCGGAGCTCGACCCCGAGAACCTTGCTCGCGGCGCAGTTGCGGATCAAGGTCGGAAGGTCCCAGTCCTGTCCCCAGAGGTAGGTGACGAGGCCGAACTTCATCGAAGAGCCCGGCTGGGGCAGAGCGCTTCGCAGCAGATCTGACGGTGAGCTGAGCAGCGCTCCAGTCGTCGCGGCGGCGCCGGTCCTTAGAAACGTTCTTCGCGATGCGATCTTCTTCATTCTGCGGGCCTCCAGGAGAGTGTTTTTTGTATTTTCCAGAACCCTAACGCTATTGCCTTTGGCGTCCTGACGCAAGGGGGTCTCCGTATTTCGGAGGCGCCGAGTGTGATTCAGTGTTCTTATGGTGGAAGCCTTCCTGAGGGATTGCTAAATTAAGGTGGTTAGCACGATTGGTCGTGCCCCACGAAAATCGCCTCGAGGTTCTACCGGGATGACCTTCAATCGAGCCGTCGCCGGCTTCTATCTCACAGCGCTGCTTGCCTTCGCGGGCGGGCTTCGAGCCGATTCCGCCGCATCTCCGGAGGCTCTTGAATTCTTCGAGAGGAAGGTGAGACCCCTGCTCGCCGGCAGCTGCTACAAGTGCCACGGGCAGAAGAAGCAGAAGGGTAAGCTCCGCCTGGACCGGCATGAGGCGATCCTCTCCGGCGGGGACTCGGGCCCCGCCGTTGTACCGGGCAAGCCGCAGGAGAGCCTGCTGGTGAGAGCCGTGAAGTACCAGGACCCCGAGCTGAAGATGCCGCCGAAGCAGAGGCTCTCCGCTGACCAGGTCGGTATTCTGATGCGCTGGATTGAGCTGGGGGCGCCCTGGCCGAAGGAGGAGAGCGGAGGTCCCGACCGCCGCGCTCCCGGGCTGGCCGTGACGGACAAGGACCGTGACTGGTGGGCTTTTCGCAAGGTCAGCGAGACTCCGGTCCCCGCGGTCAGGAAGGCCGACTGGGTAAGCAACCCGGTCGACAACTTTATTCTCGCGAAGCTGGAGAGCGGCGGCTTCGAGCCTGCGGCGCCGGCCAGCCGGCGCGAGCTCATCCGGCGAGTCTATTTTGATCTCATCGGGCTTCCGCCAACCTACAAGGAGGTCGAGAGCTTTGCCGCAGATGATTCTCCCGGAGCTTTCGAAGGCCTCATCGACAGGCTGTTGGCGCAACCCCAATACGGTGAGCGTTGGGGCCGGCACTGGCTTGACGTGGTGCGTTTTGCCCAGACCAACGGCTATGAGCGGGATGGAGAGAAGCCCTATGCCTGGCGCTATCGGGACTACGTCATCCGCAGCTTCAACCAGGACAAGCCCTACAACCGCTTCGTTCTCGAGCAGCTTGCCGGAGATGAGCTCGATGATGCTAACAGGGATTCGATCATCGCCACGGGCTTCTACCGCCTGGGAGTGTGGGACGATGAGCCCGATGACAAGCGGATGGCCGAATTCGATGGACTCGATGACATGGTGGTGGCGATCGGAGCCTCCTTCATGGGGCTGACGATGGGCTGCGCGCGCTGCCATGATCATATGTACGACCCGATACCGCAGAAGGACTATTACAGCTTCCTGGCCTTTCTGCACAACGTCCGTTATTACGACAAGCCGAAATACGACAAGAGCTCGTCGACCTACGCATCCATCGGCAATAACGAGTGGGCGCTGGCCGTGCGCGAGCATGGAGCCAGTCCAAAGGAGACGAAGGTTCTGATTCGCGGCAACGCGGCGACTCCCGGCGACCTGGTGAAGCCGGCCTTTCCAGCTGTTCTTGGTGGTGGAAGGGTTGACCTCTCCGCCCGTCCGTCCGGGAAATCCTCCACCGGCCTGCGGCGAGAGCTGGCCGAGTGGGTGGCGGGCGAAGAGAACTTCCTGACGGCGCGGGTGATGGCGAACCGAATCTGGCAGCACCTCTTTGGCAGGGGAATTGTTCGGACTCCGAATGATCTTGGCCGCAGGGGACTGCCGCCGACCCACCCTGAGTTGCTCGACTGGCTGGCGCGGGATTTCATCCGAGGGGGTTGGAAGATCAAGCGGCTGCAGAAGCTGATCCTGCTCTCAAGCGCCTACCGCATGTCGTCAAGGGTCCAGCAGCCGGGAGAGGCGCTGCGCAAGGATCCCTCCAACGAGCTTTTCTGGCGCCAGAACATGAAGCGCCTCGAGGCCGAGGCGATTCGCGACTCGATTCTCGCTGTCGGTGGCGGGTTGAACTCCGAGATGGGCGGCCGCGGCTTCTTTCCGAAGCTCGGGCGGGAGGTCATAGCGGCCGGGTCCCGTCCCGGCTGGGGCTGGGGGGTCTCCAACAGGAAGGACCAGTCCCGCCGCAGCATCTACATCTACACCAAGCGCGGAACGCTGATGCCCCTGATCGAGGGATTCGACTATACCAACACGGCCCAGTCCCTGGGGATGCGAACAGTGACCACCATCGCTCCGCAGGCCCTGATGCTCCTCAACAGCTCCTTTCTTGACTGGCAGGCCGGCGTCTTGGCTGGCCGTGTGCTGACGGAGAAGGGTCCCGACCCGGCCGGACATCCGACCGACTTTGTCAGGAGGGCTTACCGGCTGATCCTGTCGAGGGACGCGGATGAGGATGAGGTCGAGAAGAGCCTCGCCTTTATCAGGCGCCAGGCGGAGGCCTTCGCTTCTCGCCGCGTGCGCTCTACCTTCAGGCCGGGAGTTCCCGATGCCATCGAGCGAGGCTTCAAAGGTACCCAGAAACCCTCGAACTTTTTTGAAGGCCCCCGGGACGGCTGGGAGTACTTCCGTGGGCGCTGGTACGATGCCGGCGACAACATCGACTGGGTAGATCCGCAGAGACGGCCCTTCGCCCTGCACAAGACGCTTCGGCTGGCGGATGGTGAGCTTTCCGCGGAGCTGTCCATGCGGTCCAACTCCGAGGGAGCCTCGATTTATTTCCGCGGCGGAAATAAGGGAGATCTCTATTCGGGTCTCGAGCTGCTGCTCGATCCGCGCGAAGACCGCATCGAGCTTCGCCGTCATGGTAAGGAGAAAGAGCCGGTGGTGGTGAAGTCATCCCCGCTGGAGCTGAATACAGGAACCTGGTACCGGGTCCGGGTCGTCCTGGCTGGACCGGAGGTCAGTGCCTGGGTAGGCCAGGGTTCCCCGGGTGAGCGGAATCCATCCCTGCGGGCCACCGTCGAAAAACCGGCTGAACCCGGCGACAGGGTGGGCCTGAGCTCTCGGGAGGCTCCGGTCGGATTGAGTTCCCTGGTGGTCAGGATGGCTGGAAAGACGACCACCGCCGAGATTTCCGGAAAGAAATGGATCGCCGCGGCGGG
>DODI01000367.1:0-4581 GCA_003509045.1 Planctomycetota bacterium
GTGCTCTGAGCTCCGCTCGCAAGAGCCTTGAGTGTAAGGGTCCCGTTGCTCAGCTCATCTTCCCCAAGTATGGCGGCGCAGGGGGACCTGACCCCCTCACTGTCGGCGTATTGAAGCTGCTTGCCGAGCTTGGCCGGTTCAGGGTAGATCTCTACCCTGAGGCCCTGTTCGCGGAGTGCCTCGGCGACCTTGAATACGCTTGCCGGCTCCACCCCCATCGAGCAGAGCACGAGCTGGGGGCCAACCTGGAGGGGCGGGTACATCTCCCTCTCCTCCATCACGAGAAGGATTCGCTCAAGGCCGAGCGAAAACCCCACGGCTGGAACGGCCTGCTTGCCAAACATGCCGACCAGATCATCGTAGCGGCCTCCGCCTCCGAGGCTCCCAGCCAGATCGGTGACTTAAATTTCAAATATTGGCCCGGTGTAATAACCCAGTCCCCGGGCGAGGCCGGGGCTCAGGCGAAGATGTCCTCCGGCAGGCCCGCTCTCGGTTGTCTTGAGAAGCTCGAGCAGCTGGTCGATAGCCGCGCTCGCCTTGTCCGAGTCAAGGCTGGACCTGAGCCGATCGGCTATGGCCTGGTTGCTTTCTTCTTCTTCCTGGCAGATAAATTGAAGGAGAGACTCTGCCTGCTGGCTCTCGACCCCTCGCTGCGCAAGCTCTCCGAGGACGCCATCCCGGCCAATCTTTTCAAGCTTATCAACCGCGATCAGGGCGTTTTCTTCTAATGCCGAGTCGATGCCGGCGGCTGAAATCATCTTTGTAAGAAGCTGCCGATGGTTGACCTGGATTGTGAAATCTGAGAAGCCCAGCTCTTCGAGGACCCTTGCCACGGCCGAAAGAACATCTGCCTCCGCGATCAAGCTGGAGGTCCCGGTTACATCTACATCGCATTGGTAGAACTCGCGGAAGCGACCGCGACCGGGGCGATCGGCCCGCCAGACTGGCTGGATCTGGTAGCGCTTGAAGAACCGCGGGAGGTTTCCATATTGCGCTATGACCCGTGCAAGGGGGACGGTCAGGTCGTATCTGAGGCCAAGATCTGCAAGGTCGGCCTCCTGTATCTCGTCTTGCTCCAGGGCCCGCCGGAGAGCATCTCTCCGGTGAAGGATTCGGTAGAGCAGCTGGTCCCCTTCCTCTCCGTACTTTCCAAGCAGGGTTGAGAGGTTTTCAATGCTTGGTGTCTCTATCGGCTGAAAGCCGTATCGCTCATAAATTTTGCGGACGAGATCGATTACATAGCGTCGACGTGCCAACTCTTCGGGTAGAAAATCCCGCATTCCGCTAGGGGGTTTTGTGCTGATCTGCGTCATGGCCTGGCCGATAAACCGTTCCTGTCTGCGATTTGGACTCAAAATACCGAAGCGCAAGGCGGATCTCCACCACGATTCTTCTTTCCTTTCACAGATTCAGATTTTGGTAGGTGTCATTTGGTTGCGGGGACCCCGGTGCAGGGGTTAACCTGAGTGAGTAGAATGCGAAAGGATACCTCGCAGAGCGAGCGATACGGCCGCACGGTGCTATCAGCAGGTAAGAAATGAACAGCAGCAATCGTCTTTCAGGGTGGGTCCCGATTTTTATTTTTTCCGTCATGCTGCTTCATTCCGGGCATGCCGGCCTGGCCGATGAGCAGCTCAACACCGCTATCGACAAGGGTGTTGATTACCTGAAAAAACAAATTCGGGTTAAGCCGACCGGCCAGCATGCATATGGCCAGGTGGCCCTGGAGACCTACGCGCTGATCTCCTCAGGCGTCTCAGTCAGTGATCCTCTTATCACGAAGAATTTCAAGATCCTGACCCAGATGGCTAAGGGGTCCACCCATACCTATACGGCCGCCTGCTATATTTTCGCCCTGGATGCGGCCATCGCTCAATTGGAACAGGATAAGGCCTTCTCCAATCCGGGGAAAAACCTTGGCCCAAACAATAACGTTGGCAGGCTCTACCGAGCCAATATGGCTACTGCCGTAAAGACCTTGATCAAGACCCAGAACCCGTCCGGGGGCTGGAGATATTTCGCTGCCAATGATTTCGACAACTCCAACGTACAGTTTGCCGTGCTGGCGCTGGGAGTTGGCGCCAAGCGCGGGGTCCCGATTCCGGCCAAGGTCTGGGAGGGAGTCTATAAGCATTTTGTCGAAGGCCAGCAGAAGAACGGACCTGAAACACCTGCGAGGATCAAGCTTGGCAAGCCTGAGGAGGACCGACGCAACGCCCTCAAGCTCGCCAGCGAGGAGCCGAAGCCGGGCAGACCAAAAAAAAGAGGTTCCGCGCGGAAAAAAAAGGAACCGCTGAAGGGGCGCACTGTTGTGCTGAAGCCTGAAGACGACCCCATCGCAGGGGCCGAGCAGATCACTGTGCGGGTGCGCGGGTGGGATTATGAAAACAAGGGCGGGGCCACCTGGAACATGACCTGCGCCGGGGTTTCTTCCTGTCTCATCCTGCGGGAGAACATTAAAGGGAACATCGACAAGGATTCCTGGAAGAAGCTCAACGCCGCGATTGGTGATGGCTACGGCTATCTCATGGGGACCTGGACACCTTTTCATTCTCTTTATGGCCTCTATAGCCTGGAGAAGGTCGCAGATATCGGAGGCGTCAAGCTTTTCAACGAGATCGACTGGTACGAGCAGGCCAAGGGGCATCTCGTCGGAGTGCAGCAGGGCGATGGCAGCTGGGTCGCCGGCGCTGCGCATGGGGAGAACACCAGGGTCGCGACGAGCTTCGCCCTCCTGGTGCTTAATCGAGCCAGCTCGCTGCTTACGAGGAAGCCAGGCGGGAACATTATTGTTTCCGGCAAGTCGGTAATAGGGAGCAAGGATCGAACCTGGGTTTATCTCCCCAAGCTCAAGACAAGCATCCATTACCCAGCTGTCCTCGACCTGGTCAGGAAGAGGCCGTCACGGCAGCTGCTCAATATCCTTGGAGACATCGTCGATGCCTATCCGGAGCAGTGGCGTGGGGAGCTTATTCCAAGCCTCAGCTCGAGCTACGCAAAGTCTTCATCAAAAACCATCAAGAGGGTCCTGATGGGGCATCTCGAGGAAATTTCCGGAATTGAGTATCCGTCTGTCGGTGAGTATGAGAAGTGGCATTCTCATTGGAGCCGGGCGCTCAAGGCCGGCCAAGGCAAAGACGCCTCTTTAGTCGACGAGTTGCTGAATGATTACAAGGACAACCTGGGAAGTGTAGAGCTCAAGAGAAAGGCCGCCTGGGCTCTGACTCGCATACGAGACAAGAGGGCGCTGGAATTGTTTCTTGGTGATCTCGAGAATGAATTGCCGGAGGTTCGGCAATTGGCCTACTCTTCATTTAAAGGATTCTTTGTCGCGACCCCTCCCGTATTTGTCGCTACAGGCCCCAAGAAAACACGCACCAAGCAGGTCGCGGCCATTCGGCAGTGGTTCGCCGGACAGAAATGAGGCTCGTTTCGAATTTTCCTTCGGGCTGGCGCCCGTTGGGATTTCCCCGCGACCGGCCAGAATGAGATTGTCGATGAAGGAATTTCGCTTTGTGTGCACAAGCCCTTGATGGAAAGGTGATCGTCGTTGTCGGCGGAACGAGCGGTCTTGGCCGTTCAGGCGTAGAGGCGTGCCTCGAAGCCGGCGCGCGAGTGATTGCCATTGGCAGAAGCCCGGAGAAGGTCGCGGCGGTCGATGGCCTTGGCCCCGAGGTCTTCGGCCAGGTCGGAGACGCCGCTGATCCGGACTGCGCTGAGGCCGCTATCGATGAGGCTGAATCGCGGTTCGGCGGTTTCGATGGGCTCTACCATGTCGCCGGAGGGAGCGGGCGCTCCGTGGGAGATGGGCCATTGCATGAGCTCGCAGACGAGGGAATTGATTACACTCTTCGACTTAATCTCTCTTCTGTCATTTACTCAAATCGCGCCGCTGTGCGGAGACTGTTGAAATTGCGCCGGCGAGGCAGCGTGCTGAACATGAGCAGCGTTCTTGCGTTTGCTCCCGCAGGGGAGCACTTCGCTACCCACACCTACGCCGCTGCGAAGGCTGGCATCCTTGGACTCACTCGTTCTGCGGCCTCGAAGTACGCTGCTCGCGACATTCGCTTTAACGCGATCGCGCCGGCCCTTGTTGAAACGCCAATGTCTGAGCGAGCCCAGGAGTCGCCGGAGATTCTTGAATATACGCGGAGACGCCAGCCTCTTGATGGCGGCAGAATCGGTCAGGCCCGGGACACAGATGGGGCCGTGGTCTATTTCCTGTCGGATCAATCCGCTTTCGTTACAGGGCAGGTTGTCTCAATTGACGGCGGGTGGGAGGTAAGCGATGGACAGTAATGCCTCGACAAGCCAGAATGGCGAAATGACACCCGCCAGAGATTATCTTGAAAAATGCAAAGGCCTCATCGAAGCCGTCAGCCTGCAGGAAGATCTTATCAGCCAGGCCGCCGAGCTGTTCAGCCGCTCCATTCTTGCGGGGCGCCTGGTCCATATCTTCGGCTCCGGGCACAGCCGGATACCCGTAGAGGAAATGTGGCCAAGGTACGGATCCTTCCCCGGATTTCACCCGATTGTTGAGCTCTCGCTTACCTACCACAACCAGGTTGTCGGAGCCAATGG
>DODI01000527.1:0-2749 GCA_003509045.1 Planctomycetota bacterium
ATACTATATGCGATACGCGGTCGACCGCGTTGAGACGACCTCCACCGTCTGGCTCGGCCTCACCGCCGGCTGCGCAGCCTGCCATGACCACAAGTTCGACCCCCTGACCCAGAAGGAGTTCTACCAGCTCTTCTCCTATTACTTCAGCCTCACCGAGAGAGCCATGGATGGCAACAAGCTCCTGCCTCCCCCCATCATCAAGGCTCCCACCATGACCCAGAGAGCGGAGCGCAAAGAGCTCGACGGGCAAGTCGCCGTCATCACAAAGGAAATCGACGGCCTGCTCGAAAACTCCGGCTACAAGGACCCGAAACCGAACGAGGTGCTGGGAGATCTCGGCCAGCAGGAGCGCGTCTGGATCGATGACCAACTGCCCGCCGGCGCCAAGCCCCAGGGTAACGACTCACCGCCGTGGAAATTCGTCGGGAGCGCCGGACACCCGGTCTTCAGCGGCAAGAAGTCACACACGAGGGTCAGCGCGAGCGACGCCATCACCCAGCATTTCTTCACCGACGCGACCGACAAGCTCACGATCACCGAGAATTCGAAGCTCTTCACCTATGTCTATCTCGACCCCGCCAAACCGCCTAAAACGGTCCAGCTGCAATTCAACGATGGCACCTGGGAGCACAGGGCGACCTGGGGCGAAGACAAGGCCTTCCTCGCGGGAAAACATGGACCCGCCAACCATCAGATGGGCAAGCTCCCCGAAGCCGGGAAATGGGTCCGGATCGAGGTTCCGGCCAAGGACGTCGGACTCAACCCCGGCGCCCAGCTCAACGGCTGGGCCTTCACCCAGGTCAACGGAACGGTCCACTGGGACAAGGCCGGCATCATCTCCCTCTCGCTCTCCCAGCAGCAGAAAAAATCGCAGTACAGCTGGGAACAATTCACCGCCCAGGACAACTACGCCGGCGTCCCCGCGGAGGTCCAGAAAGCCCTGAAGACCGAACGAGCCAAACGCACGGCCGGGCAAGCCGCCCTGGTCACCCGGCACTTCCTCCGGCACATCCACCCCGACACCCGGGGCCGGATTGCCAAGCAGCTGTCGAAGCAGAAGATCATCAGCAACAAGCTCGCCGCGATAGAAAAATCGATGCCCTCCAGCATGATCATGGAGGACCGCAAGCAGCCGCGACAGGCCTATGTCCTCGAACGCGGACAATACACGGAGAAGCGCGAAAAAGTCTCCTCTGCGGTGCCGGCCTGGCTCGCCCCCCCGGCCAAGGATGCTCCCGCCAACCGGCTGGGGCTCGCGCAGTGGCTCGTGCAACCCCGCCACCCTCTCACCGCCCGCGTAACGGTCAACCGCTTCTGGCAGCAGTTCTTCGGTGTCGGCCTTGTAAAAACATCGGAAGACTTCGGCGTGCAGGGCGAGCACCCTTCCCACCCTGAGTTGCTCGACTGGCTGGCCATGGACTTCGTGGCATCCGGCTGGGACGTCAAGCGTTTCCTCGCCCAGCTCGTCCTGTCCTCCACCTACCAGCAATCCTCAAAGATCACCAGGGAGAAACTCACAGCCGACCCGGAAAACCGCCTGCTCGCCAGAGGGCCGCGTTTCAGGCTCGACGCGGAGATGATCCGCGACCAGGCCCTGGCTGTCAGCGGGCTGCTCGTGGGCGAGATCGGCGGAAAGAGCGTCAAGCCCTACCAGCCGGCGGGGCTCTGGAAGCCGGTCGGTTTTGGCGGCAGCAACACCTCCGTCTTCAAGCAGGACAAGGGAGAAAAGCTCTACCGAAGGAGCATGTACACCTTCTGGAAACGGACCTCGCCACCGCCATCGATGTCGACCTTCGACGCTCCCAACCGCGAAACCTGCCAGGTCCGCCGGGCACGGACCAATACGCCCCTGCAGGCGCTCGTGCTGATGAATGACGTGCAATTCGTTGAAGCGGCCCGCAAATTCGCCGAGAGAGTGCTTCGTGAAGGTGGAGCCGGGGTTGAGGAAAGAGCGAACTTCGCTTTCCGCAGCCTGGTGGCTCGAAACCCAGGCGAGTCGGAATTAAAAACGCTCTCGAGACTGTTCAATGAATACCTTGAACAGTTCAAGGCCGACCCCGGCGCGGCACCCAAACTACTTTCCGTGGGCGAATCGCCTCGCGACCAGAAACTTGACGTCAACGAACTGGCAGCCTGGACGATGGTCACCCACCTGCTTCTGAATCTAAGCGAGACGGTAACCAAGGGATGATCTTCGTACCACTTCCCGGCAGGGAACAAACAAAGAATAGATCAACATGAACATTAAAGAACAGATGATGGACCCGCTGCTCGAGGCCGGCCTCGTAGAGACCCGGCGTCACTTCTTCTCGCGGACGGCCGGCGGGATCGGAACCGCCGCCCTGGCCTCGCTCGTCAATCCCGAGCTTTTCGCCGAGCGCAACGATGGCTCGGCGAAGGCAGGCCGGAGCATGCCCGGCCTGCCCCACTTCGCCCCGAAGGCGAAACGCGTCATCTACCTCTTCATGTCAGGCGCCCCATCGCAGCTCGACATGTGGGACTACAAGCCGAAGATGAAGGAGTACTATAACAAGGACCTGCCGGACTCGATCCGCAACGGCCAGCGCATCACAACGATGACATCGGGCCAGAAAAGGTTCCCGGTCGCCCCGTCGATTTTCAAGTTCAACCGCCACGGCTCGAACGGGGCCTGGGTCAGCGAACTGCTGCCCCATACGGCGAAAATGGTCGACGACCTGGCCGTCATCAAGACTGTCAATACAGAGGCCATCAACCACGACCCCGCGAT
>DODI01000616.1:0-4421 GCA_003509045.1 Planctomycetota bacterium
AAAAACCCAACGGCCAGCGGAAGACAGTTGGAGGTCTTTCAGCATGGGGTAAAGCCAGAGTGGGGATACAAGGCGCCGCAGCGGGATACTTTTGTCGTGATCCATCCAAAGGAGGCCCAGGAGCAGGCGCGGCTTTACGTAGTCCTTCATTCGGCCGGGCACGATGTCATCTCGTGTGTGCAATGCACACGCACTGTCGGCAATCATGACATCTATCACTCGCCGGATGACTTCTACGCGCTCTATCTCGACTGTCGCGCCAACCGCGGCGACTGGTGGTGGGGCGGTATGCACCGAAGAGACGCCCGCCTTACAGAACAGAACTCCGGAAGCGATCCGGCCCCGGTGGAAAAACGCGTAATCGAAACGGTCAGCTGGGTGATCGGAAAATACGCCATCGACAAGAACCGCGTCTATCTCTGCGGGAACTCAATGGGCGGAAGCGGAACCCTCGGGATCGGGATGCGCCACGGCGAACTCTTTGCAGCGATCAAGGCCAACGTCCCCGCCGGAATTGAGCATGTCTCGCATCGCATGGGCTTCCCGCCCCAGGCTCTTCCGCAGAACGTCAAGCTTCCCGACCCGCCGGTCGTGATCAACTATTCCGCCCAGAACGATGGCTGGTCCGCCGGCCATGATCTCTTCGCCAAAGCCATGAATGACCGGAGCTACTCCCTGTTCTTCTATTGGGGGCCGTTCGGCCATGCCAACAACCATGCGAGGATCAGCAAGGTCAACGACCTGATCAACTCGTTTGACTGGCTGGAGGTCAGGAAGAACCGGGCCTATCCCGTATTTACCAACGCATCCACCAACAACAAGCTTCCATGGCCGGATGACGTCAGAAACAAAGGCTCCGGCCAGATCAACGCGTTCTTTCGCTGGAAGAACCTGGACGACAAGAGCGATCAGTTCCAGATATCGCTCTTCCTGGTGACCGAGAAACAGCTCGAGACGGCCTTCGAGATACCAGCGTCCTCGATGGCGGATGTCTCCCTCCGCAGGATCCAGAACCTGCGGATCAAGCCCGGCGAAACCTTCAAATGGTCTTTCGGCAAAGCGAAAGGCGTGGGAGTAGCCTCTGCTGACGGACTGGTTACGATTCCCGGACTGAAGATCACAGCCCGGCCAACAACCCTGGAAATCAGCCGGTAGACTTCAGCCAAGCCATGAAAAATCTACCCCTGCTGGAACAGAGAAAAATCGAGGCGCAGGTCCTCGCGCCGATGATCCGGGCCTTTGAAGATGAGCTCGGCAAAGAAAAAACACATGCCCTGGTGGGCAAGGTGATAAGGGGGATGGCCAGGGAAGCAGGCCAGAACATCTCGACTGAGCTCGAGGGGACGCCGATAGAAAAGATAGGCGCGCTGCTGCCTCGGTTCAACGAAGGCGATGCCCTTGAAATGGATGTCCTCAAACAGGACGCCTCTCGCTATGAGTTCAACGTAACGCGCTGCCGCTTCGCGGAATTCTATAAGGAGCTGGGGATCCCTGAGCTGGGCCAGCTGCTGTCCTGTAACAGGGACTTCGCCCTGAGCGAGGGAATCAGCTCCGAGCTTGAGCTCGAGCGCTCGCAGACCATCATGGAAGGAGCCGCGCATTGCGACTTCCGCTTCCGGCTCAAAGACCCGCCATCGAAAGACAAGGACTGAGAGATCGCCCATGGCCTTCGCACACTTCACCCTGGCCACCACGGATCCGCAAAAGACGGGAGACTTCTTCGAGGCCACCATGGGCTACAGGCAGATCGAAACACCGGAAAATTCGCCTCGCGATCTCTGCTGGCTGGAGATCACCCCGGAACAACAGATCCACCTGGTGCGGGTCGACGACTTCAAGATCTCAGCGCATGAGAAAGAGTTCGGCCGCCACATCGCTCTCTTTCACGACCTCGAAGACTTCGATGGACTCAAACAGCGCCTGGTGGACAATGGCGCCCGGCTGGTTGAGCCCCTGCGCGAGACACCTCACCAGCGCTTCTTCTTCGAGAGCCCCGAGGGCTATCTCTTCGAGATCATCCAGAACCCCGAGTGAGCTCCTCCCGGGCCCGCCTGTAGGCCTCGAAGAGCTCCGCCGCGTAGGCGGCGTAGTCAAAGTCGATGTCGGAGGCCGCCGTCTGGATCACGGCCCAGAGGGTTTCTCGCAGAAGGGAAACGGCCTTCAGAATGCTGACCTGCCGGGCAGTTGCCGGATCTTCACCACCGAAATACGCCGCCAACAGCAGCCGCTCCTCTCCTGGCTCCAGACCGCAATTACCGCTGACCCCGGCAAGATCGAACAACGGATTGCCCATGCCGCCATATTCCCAATCCACCAGCCAGAGGCTCGTTCCATCATCGAGGATATTCGCCGCCAGCACATCATTGTGACAGAGAGCCGGCCTGAACGGCTCGAGCTCTCCTGAAAGACCATCGAGATCCTCCAGGATGGCATCGAGCTGATCCGGCAGAACGGCTCCCAGTTTCTTCGCGTTGCCGACATAGGTCCGGATGGTCTGGAAAGGACAGAAATAGAGCAGCTCACCTCGAAGCTCGGCGCGTGACTCATGCAGTCCTCGCAGCAGCCGGGCAAGCCTCGCCAGGGTACCCTCCTCCTTCACATCGGAGTCCTCGAGGGTTCGACCCTCGATGTACTCGCTCACCAGCACCCCCTCCTCGTGGTAGACGATCGCCGGCGCGATACCGAGAGAAGCCGCCGAGGCCTGGCAGGCGCGCTCGTTGGCCCGATCGATGCCCAGCACCCTCCTGTCTTCACAAACACGCGCCATGCGCTTTCCGGCGGAGCAGCTGACCTTATAGTTCCGGTTGGTGATTCCACCGGACAGCTCCTCAAGCTCAACGCCTGAACCCCAACACGGAAGAGAGAGGATTCTCTCTTTACTCATCGGCCCTGGCCTTCCGCGCTCCAGGGATCGCGAAGACACCCTGCTTCTTCATGACACATCCTCTCCACTCCAGCGCCCATCGACCAGTCGGTACAGGCCGGCCCAGGGATTCCTGTCGCCCAGCTCCACTGGGAGCCTGTCCGCGCGAACATTGTCATAGCACTCCAGCGCGGCGAAACGACGGATTGAGCCGGGTATTCCAACCGCAGTGAAGCCGGGATGGCCTGTGGCGGGAAAAGGTCCGCCGTGATTCATCGCCGAGCTGACCGCCACGCCGGTGGGCATCTTGTCGTTGAGGAGCCTCCCCACCCGACTGCGCAGGTTCCGAGAGATCGAGGCGTAGAGAGCATCATCTCCACCCTCGGCACAGGAATAGATAGAGCCTGTCAGGTTCCCCTCGAACACATTACTGATCTCGACCAGCTCCGCCTCATCGGCGGCCTCGACAATCAGCCCGGCATTGCCAAAGGCCTCCCGCTGCAGAGCCTCGGGCTGCAGGAGAAAGTTCTCCCCGGAAACCTGGAGAAGCGTATTCTGAAAACGGAAGCCTGCCCCATCGGCGGGAGCGCCCCCGGTCAACAGCTCGGCCCCGCAGGCCACAAGCGCCTCGACCGACTCTCCAAGACCAGCAACCACCCTCTCACCGAGAAGACAGCCGGGCTCGGTCTCTTCAAAGCCGGCCGTCGCCCCGGAGATGAATTGCCGCGAAGACTCTGATGCAACCACCACTGTAATACCCGGGTTGGTACAAAACTGTCCGGCGCCCATCAGGACGGATGTAACATATTCGCCAACCAATTCCTCCCCGCGCGACTCGAGAGCGCGCGGAAGAATAAAGATGGGATTGATGCTCGACAGCTCAAGATAAATCGGCTTTCCGGCCTTATCGGCCGCAGCCTTCAGGGTGAGGCCGGAGGAGCGGGCGCCGGTATAGCCCGTGGCGCCAATCGCCGGATGGGAGACGAGAAGCTCTCCATCCTCATGACTGAGTCGGTAGAGCATCTGCACCGTCGCCGGAGGCAGGCCCGTGTCTTCCAGGGCCGCGTGAGCCTGCTCGGCCAGCAGCCGGGAGGTCCCGGGATGACTCGAATGCGCCTTGGCGATGACCGGGTTCCCTGCCGCGATCGCGGCGGCGAAATCACCGCCTGAGATACCGTTGAAAGCCAGGGGGAAATTGTTCGGTCCGAATATCGCGACGGCGCCGCCGAGCGGCCCCAGCCGCGAGCGAATATTTGTTTCTGTATCAATGGTCGCCTCCATCCAGGTGCCCTCGCGCGCCGCCGCGGCGGCCTGGCGAAGCTGTCCCGTCGTCCGGGGGAGCTCGACATCCCGCAGCCGCGGGGACAGAGGCAGGCCAGTCTCTCGGCTGGCCATCTCGGCGATCTCATCCGCATTGGCATCGATCCTGTCCGCATAGGCCTCGAGGAAAGCGGCCCGCGCGCCAACCTCAAAATCGAGAAGCGCATCGGCTGCACCGGCAGCGGCCTCGACGGCGGTCTCCAGATCAGCTCTTGAGCTCACGGGGTAATCACCCTCA
>DODI01000616.1:4750-5560 GCA_003509045.1 Planctomycetota bacterium
GTTTTCCTGTAGAAGGATCCATCGCCTGGAAAGAACCCGCCGCAGCAGCCTCTCGCCACTGTCCGGCGAGCAGGACTGGAAAGTTCGTCATTGCCGACCTCGCTCTCTTTGAACACCACTGAATTCGTAAAAGGCTCGATATCCTAAAGAATCCGCGCCTTTTCGTCCATCCGCAGAACGCCTCTAAACTCCTGTTCTTCGCCAGCTCAACAGGCGGAACCACCGCGCGCAAGATTCCCGATTTTTTGGACAGACGCTCGTAGAGCAAATGTAGAATAGATATCTGGGTCTCATCCATTTCTCGAATGGCTTACACGAAATGAAAAAACACCTATCCATCCTGCTCATATTCCTCTTCGGTCTCCTGGCCGGCGTCTGCATTCGCTACCAGGACCGGATCGCGCTGGCCATCGACCTCGCCCCGGTCAGCGGAGGAGACGTCAACGCCGACGGAATGGTCAACATCACAGATGCCGTCTACCTGTTGACCTTCCTCTTCTCCGGTGGAGAGCCTCCCCCCCCCCTGCCGGAATCGCGTCCGGTAACCACCCTCTACGTCACCAGGCATTTTGAGAAGGGACCGGGAAATGATCCTGGATTGACCGAGGCCGGCCAGCGCCGGGCGCGGCTGCTGGCCCAGATGCTGGCCAACGCCGAACTTTCCTGCTTTATCACCAGCGAGCTCCGCAGGACAATCGAAACCATCATTCCGCTGGCGGAGAGCTACGGGGTAACCGAAGACGATTTCCAGAGAATTGGTGCGGTCGACGCCGTGGTCGATTATGTCCGATCCCTGCCACAGGGCTCCAA
>DODI01000093.1:0-608 GCA_003509045.1 Planctomycetota bacterium
ATTGGCTGGGTTCAACTAATACATTGTGAGGGTATGGACATGAAGAAGCTTTGTATCTGCCTTTTGGCTACCGTGGTGTCTTCTGTTCTGGCCTGGGCAGAAGAAGAGAAAGTGGAGCCGCTCAAGGTGCTGCTGGTCACGGGTGGCAGCAGCCACGATTACGACAACCAGAAACTGATCCTCACCGAGGGTATCTCGGCGCGGGCCAACGTGGAGTGGACGATTGCCCACCAGGGGGGGAAAGATCGCAACCAGAAGATCAAGCTCTTCCAGAAATCAAACTGGGCCGATGGCTATGATGTCGTCGTGCACAACCAGTGCTTTGGCGGCGTTGTCGATGTTCCCTTCGTGGAGGGAATTGCCCGGGTCCATGCCGAGGGAGTGCCGGCGGTGATGATCCACTGCACGCCGCACAGTTACCGAAACGCCAAGACCGATGCCTGGCGAAAGGTCGTCGGAGTAAGCTCGTTCAGCCACGAGAAGCACCGTCCGCTGAAGGTAATAAACCTGGCGGCCGATCATCCGGTGATGCAGGGTTTCCCCAAGAGTTGGAAAACACCCAACGGGGAACTCTACAAGATCGACAAACTCTGGCCGGGCGTGACGCC
>DODI01000093.1:937-5837 GCA_003509045.1 Planctomycetota bacterium
CTGGGCAAGGCCTTTGGCAAGGATACCCAGAAAGACCACGTCTGCATCTGGACCAACACGCATGAAAAGATGCGTGTCTTTGGTACCACCATCGGTCACCACAACAAGACGATGCGCCACGAGACCTACCTCGACCTGGTCACCCGCGGCCTGCTCTGGGCCGCTGGCAAGCTGGACAAGAGTGGCAAGCCCAAACCGGGTTACGGGAAGTAATCCCTGTTACCGTGGCGTGATCTTTGGCACATCACCGGTGAGTGGATCGAAAAACGCGATCAGTAGCGGGATCTCGAAAAAGCTCCGGTCCTGCAGCGACTCGATTTCCGGGGCCAGCCCCCGATGGCTATGCCCTAGCTGTAACTGGCCAGGCTGACTGGACAAGAGCCGACTTCCCTTACCCCACCCTCTCCTTGCCCTCGCCCATGGCCTCGCATAGGCTATGGCTGGCTTTAACTTACAGGAGGGAACCCGAGCATGAGCGTGGACCCTTTTCTCAGCAAGGTTGAAAAAATTTACACCTTCATTGTTCACCTCGCGGTGGTTCTTGGGGGGCTGATCAGCCTCGCCTGGCTTGCCGGGAGTCTCCTTCTTTACTGGAAGCTGGACCGGCCGGTGTGGGAATTGGCGAGCCTGGTGGCGGTCAGCCTCTTTGTTTTTTCCTGGTTTTGCGTTCGGGAATTCAGCAGGAGGTCGCTGAGGGCCGGCGCAGGCAAGCCGCCGGATGATGACAGCTGGGGGGAGGACAGGGAGGGGCTGGAGGATCATCTTGCAGAGATAGAGGAAGGGCTGAGCGAAGCCCGGCGTGGGGGGAAGAAGGAAATGATCCAGGAGCTCGAGGAGGCTCGCGAGGGTATTTTAAGTCAGCTCGATGGGCTCGAGCTGGAAGGCAAAGTTGAGGAGCTTCAGCGCTTGAGGGATGAAGCCAGCGCAGCTGGCCGTGGGAGTGAGGCCGGGGAGTATTCGAAGAAAATCGACAAGCACGAGGCCCGGCTGAAAGAGCGTGGCGAAAGGCTTGAGGATCTGCCCACCTTCACTAGATTATTTGCGTATGGGATGCTCGCCTCCTTTATTCTTTCCATCGCCTTCTTTTTCCTGCTTGCTCCGCTCGTCATGCTTATGATCACCGGCTTCTTCTGGGAGGCGTGGGCCGATGGCAGCGAATGGCTGCGCTCACCTGGAGGGATGCTCGCGGTGATTGCTGCCTCGCTGGTCCTGGCCTGTGTGGGGGGCCGGATCGTTTCATGGCATTTCAGTTCGGAAGCATCGGGAATCGGGAAGGAAAGTCTCTGGGCAAAACGCAGTAGGTGATGCCCCGGGCGATAAGCAACCAGGGGGGTTATTTGCCGATAAGCTGAGGCACCTGGTTTCCGCGCTTGAGGTTGACAGATTTTCCGCGGGTGTCGTTGTAGGCGCTGAATTCAGTGATCACCGGGGCGGAGCTGTTGGTTCGGATGATACGCAGCCTGGCTTTTGAGGTGAGTCGACTGACGATTGGCGCTACGAATTCGTTTCCAATAGCTCTTCCGTTGAAGCAGCTAATCCACCTGGAGGCCTTGCTGTCCCAGCAGTCGATGGAATAGCGAATTACGGAGGAGCTCTTTGCTTCACTGATCTTGAATTCGTTAATCCTCTTGGTGCGGCCAAAGTCGAGCTGCACCCACTGTTCGCCACCGGCCCGGGGCTTCCAGGAAGTTGAGAGATTCCCATCGGATACTCCCGCGGCCTTCTGCCCGGAAGCCTGTGAGGATGCGGTCGCTTTTCCATGCAGACGGGGACTGCCGCAGGCGGCGGCCAGATCCTTGACGATACAGTCGGCAAAGGCTGTTCGCTTGTCTTTCTCAGGATCCATGATCCGGATCAGGGCCTCCCCTCTTGAGAGGTAAAACCGACAGTTATTCCAGGTGGATTCGTTCCAGTCAGTTGTGTTCACAATCGCGCACCGGGGCAAGCCGATCGGCCTCTTGCTCTTGCTGTTGAGGACACAGTTATCCATCAGGATTTTCTTGTGAGGGTTCCAGTCCGAGGCGTAACAGCAGAGCAGGAAGCCCGGGCCATCGGTGTCATGAAAAAGGCAATTGCGCATGGTCATGTTGTCGCAGTTGCCCTCGAAGTCGAAGGCCTGTCCGTCTCCACTGCCCAGGCCGATGGAGATGTAGCCCCACTCACTGTCTTCAAAAATCCAGTCCTTGCAGCGAAAGAACATCGCGCCGGCGACGCCGTTGAAAGAGCGGAATTTCCTGCCCACATCGTGGGTAACACAATTTCTTACCGCCCCGGTGTCTACCCCGCGAATCCCCAGTTGCCATTGCCGGCCTTCTTCAAAAAGACAGTCTTCAAAAGTCATGTTCTGGAAGTTGTAGACGAAGGACGCTGCCTTGTTGAAGTTGTCAGGGCTGTTGGTCCAGACTCCCGATGTGAGTCGCCGGAACACGCAGTTCTTGATCGTGATGTCTTTGAGTACGACTCGCTTGTCCCGCTCAAAGGAGAAAAAGCAGATGCCGAGGCCGACCTTGCGCCGGGGGTAGTCCTCGTAGTGCTGGTAGAGCAGCGAGTCGTGAAAGTAGCAGTCCTCGATCCAGATGTATTTCCTGGTCGGGCAACCATCGGAATATTCGCTGTAGATCCCGGTCATGCAGCGGTTGAACTCGATCCCGACAATTTTGAACCCTCCCTGATCGGACAGGTGAATTCCGGTGAGGTCCTTCTTGTAGTCCCCGCGGTCGATGACCGGTTTTTCGCCTTTTCCATAGGCTCCAATTGTGATGGGGCTGGTCGCCGTTCCGTTGCCCTTGGGCGCCAGCTCCTCGTTCCAGGTATCTCCACGCTTGAGGAGGATCCTGTCTCCAGGGATATATTCTACAGAGGCCCGCTTCAGGGTCTTCCATGGCCCGGATTTTTTCCCCGTTGAGTCTGACTCGCCTGTCCAGAGATCGTTTCCTTCGGAGTTACTCACATAGAATGTTTTACTGCTGGTTCGTTTCAAACCTGCAGCTGGCACGGGAGGAGGTTTAACTTTTTCGGCACGGGCGGCCACCTTCCCCGAACCGAGGGCTACGACTCGAAAGCCGTAGTTGGGCCATTTCGCGCTGAGTACTTCGTAGCGCGTAGAGGCGAGCAGGTAGGCTGTGTTGTCGTCGATGTAGAACGAACCTCCCCGCAGGCCGACCTTCGTCCCCGCCAGGGTTTCGTTGTATTCCCACAGATTGCCGTTCTGGTCAAAGGTGCCTGAAGGGCTGGAAAATGAGGCGTAGGAGCCTACCTCTGCAATCGAGTCTGAATTGAGATTGCATTGCGGCGGGTTGCCGCCTTTGAAGGCATAGCTCCAGTAGCCGGGACCGCCTGGCTTGCCGGGGTCGTAGTAGGCCGCCTTGTACCACTCGTTCTCGGTGGCAAGCGCCCAGTGGGTAGTTTTGCCGGCGGCCAGGGCAGAGTGATCAGGCAGGCTGGGTACCTGGCCACCAACGATCGTGTAGGTGCCCTTTTCGGTGTCTGCCTTGTCCCTGCCGCCAGAAAGCCAGTTGGCAAACCGGATACAGGACAGCCAGGTTACATAGCTGACAGGCTTTTTATCCCGGCCAACGATGGTTGAGTAGGTGTAGCTTCCCGAAAAGCCTGAACGGGTGATGCCTCCATACTGCTGGGCCATCCGAGGGTCATAAAGCTCGTGAGGGTCATCCTTGGCCGCAGAGTTGAGGAACTCGCAGTATTCAGCATTGGTTACCTCGTATTTTCCAATCCTGTATTCATAGGAAACCTCTCCGTAACCGGTAGAGTCGGCAGAGTTTTTCGGGTGCCCTACAGTTACTGTCTCGGGGTTATCAGCCAGGACGGGAGAAGTTAAAACAGGCGTCCAGAGCAGGAGCAACAACGCGGCTGGTTTCATGACGGTATTCTCAACTATAGGATGTGTTTCCGAAGGTGAGTATCTGCTAAGAAGTGTAAATCGGGATGCGAAGGCTGTCCAAAGTTGAAATCCAGGGTGTAGGGAGGACATCTTGAATTGCCCCCGCCCATGGCCTCGGTGATCAACATTGCAAAAGTCAGTCACAAAAGGGGAAGTGACGACATTGTAAGAGTTTGAAAAAGTTAGGCAGATTTGGCACCAGCCCCTGATAAATTAATAGAGGCTCCGTTGCATCAACTGCTGAGCTAATCATTTACCCTGGGAGGGGGCGTACCATTATCACCTGCACACCTGGGCAACCCCGGTGAAATTTATTCTACCTATCTGTTTAGCAAGCCTGCTGGCCACGCTCTCTTTCGCCGGGGAGAAGGAAGGCTCCTCATCGGGACTTCCTGAGGACTACGGCCAGGTGAAGACACTCCTGGCCGCGAAGTGTTATCCCTGCCATGGTGTACTCAAGCAAAAGGCGAAGTTGCGGTTGGATACGCGCGACCTGATGCTGAAGGGCGAGGTCATCGTTCCCGGGCAAGCGGCGAAAAGCCTCATCATCGAGCGCGTCGAGGACATGGGCGAAGACCGTATGCCGCCTCCCGAAGACGGCGAGGCCTTGAAGCCCGCTGAAATCGCCCTCCTGCGCCGCTGGATCGAGGATGGGGCCAGGGCGCCGGCAGGGGAACCCGTTCCACAAGGCCCGGGCGAGCATTGGGCCTTCCAGGCGCCGCGCCGCAAGCCTTTGCCGGGCAATGCGGGCAACCCCATCGACGTCCTGCTGGATGACCGACAGGCGACGCTCGGGCTGAAGGCGCAGTCGCCTGCGCAACGCTCGATTCTCATCCGCCGCCTGTACCTCGACCTCATCGGTCTGCCACCCACCCGCGAGCAGTTGGCTGATGCCCGGCCGTGGGAGGCCATCGTCGACGAACTCCTCGCCAATCCCCAATACGGTGAGCGGTGGGCCCGGCACTGGATGGATGTCTGGCGCTACAGCGACTGGTACGG